>JANMTH010000543.1:0-1830 GCA_031390305.1 Thermoflexaceae bacterium | reverse complement strand
GACGTACGCGATGTTCGGGTCCTTCGGGTGGACGACGACGCGACTGATGCTCTGCGTGTCCTTCAGGCCGACGTACTCGAACGTCTTCCCGGCATCGGTGGACTTATACACGCCGGCGCCGAACGAAGAGCTCTGACGGTTGTTCGGCTCGCCGGTGCCCACGTAGATGATGTTGGGATCCGAAGGGGCGAGGCCGATGTCACCGATCGAAGAGACTGGATACGTGTCGAAGAGCGGGGTCCACGTCGTACCATTGTTCGAGGTCTTCCACAGGCCGCCGGTCGCAAAGCCCAAGTAGATGATGCTCGGGTTGCTTTCGACGACGGCGATGTCGTCGATGCGGCCGCCCATGTTGGCGGGTCCGATGGCGCGCCACACGAACGGCTTGAGCAGCGGGTCGTCGGACGGATTGATGGGACTGGGCAGCGGGGCCGCCTGCTGGGGGGCCTGGGCCAGCATGGCCCGTCCGCCGATGGCGCACAGGCCAATGCCCGCCCATGCGAGCAGTCGCAGACGTAGTAATCCTCGGTTCACTTTGGAGCTCTCCTCAAGATGACGGCGGGCCCCTGCCCGGAAGATGACGGCGGGCCCCTGCCCGGAAGATGACGACGGCCCCTGCCCTGGTGGGCAGGGATCCAGAGATCCGATGGCCCGATCACCCGATGGATCTGTGGGGGAGTCTACGACAGGCCGGACAGAAGCGCTTACCGGCCGAAATTGACCTTCGGCGCCTGTCTCGCTTCGGCCGGGACCTCCCAGTAGGGGTATTCCTTGAACTTGAACAGCTTGGCGGTCATGTTCGAGGGGAACTTGTTCCGCTGGGTGTTGTACTCCTGGACGCGCTCGTTGTAGCGCATGCGCTCGGTCGAGATCCGGCTCTCGGTCCCGGACAGCTCGTCCATCAGGCGGTTGAATTGCTCGTTCGCCTTGAGCTGCGGGTAGGCCTCGGCGATCACGAGCAGCCGGCCGAGGGCCGAGGTCTGCTGGTTTGCCGCCTGGATCGTCTCCTCCGGGGTTTTGGCGGCCAGCAGCCGCGAGCGCGCGTCGGCGATGTCCTTGAAGACGCCCGCTTCATGCGCGGCATATCCCTTCACCGTCTCCACGAGATTCGGTATGAGGTCGCTGCGCCGCTGGAGCTGGTTCTGCACCTGCGCGAACTGCGCCTTGATGGCTTCTTCCTGCGTCGTGAACTTGTTATAGGAGCAGCCGGACAAGCCGATGGCCGCCGCGATGACGATGGCCATGTTGGCCCTGTTCAGTGCTGGTCTGAGTGTTCTGCGCATGTTCGAAAGCTCCGTCTCATTTTTTGATGCGCGGGGCTCCACCCCTCGCGCCATGGTCAGTGTACTACCAGCTTCCTGACGCTCCGCCGCCGCCGCTGCGTCCGCCGCCAAACCCGCCGAAGCCGCCTCCTCCACCCCCGCCCCCGCCAAAGCCGCCAAAGCCTCCCCCGAACCCGCCGCCCCCGAACGGACCGACGCCGCTGCTCCAGCCGCTCCATGGGCCGCCGCCCCACTGGCGCCGCCGCCGGCCGCCGCCGCGGCGAGTCATCACGATCATGACGATGATCGAGAGGATCAGGATCCAGGGGAAGTTCGACCGGCGCTTGACGGGGGTTGGCGGCGCCGTCCGCGGGATGTCCTGTAGCGTGATCCCCCGGCGCTCCGCGATCCGGTTGATGATGCGCGTCGTCCCCTCGACGAGACCGCGGCCGTAACCGCCGGCCCGGAACTCCGGGGTCATCCCCTCGCGGATGGTTTCGCCGGCGAAACCGTCGGTGATGAATTCTTCCAGGTCGTAGCCGACCTCGATATCGACGCGCCGGTCCTC
>JANMTH010000542.1:0-1892 GCA_031390305.1 Thermoflexaceae bacterium | reverse complement strand
CGACCTCCCAGGCGGTCGAGCCGCCGGTATCGACGCAGAGCCGCATCTCTTCGAGCCGTTGGATGTGATGCACTTCGATTTCGCGGAGGCGCTTTTTCAGGTCCGTCGTATGGAACTCGTGCGCCGGGAGGACGTGTTCGACGTCGAGGTGTTCGAGCTTTTCGAGCGAGCGCATGTAGTCGCCCAGAGGGCTGCCGTGCGTCTGCGTGTGGATCGAGACATTCGGCGTGATCGTCGGGAGGACGTGGTCGCCGGTGATCAGGATCTTGCGGTTGGGTTCGTACAGGCAGATGTGTCCCGGCGAATGCCCGGGCGTCCAGATGACTTCGAAGTAGAAGTCGCCGACCTTGAGCGTCTCGCCGCCCTTCAACTCGACGTCCGCGGGGACTGGCGAGACGCGATCGATCATGTTCATCGAACCCTGGGCCATCGTCGGCGTATCGAGAGGCGGGACGCCGTGGCCAACCATGAACCTCGCCATGTCGTCGGTCAGGCCCTTGGGGGCGAGGTAGCGGGAGGTGATGACCTTGGAGTCCTCCTCGTGAACGAGGACTTCGCAATCGGCGAGCCGCTTGAGGCGCCCGGACATGCCGTAGTGGTCGGGGTGGACGTGGGTGATGAAGAGCTGCTTGATCTCGGTGGGGTGGGAGCCGTGCTCCTTCATGCCGATCTCGAGCGCGCTGTAGGCGTCGTCCGTATTCCAGCCGCAATCGACGAGCATGGTGTCGCCGCCGCCGGTGATCAGGTAGGGGAGGACGTAGGGGAGGCCCTTGGTAACGCGCGGCTTGGCCTCCAGGTCACGTCGCAGCTCCTTCGCCTGTTCGAACGTGAATTGGGGGAAGGGCGTGAGCAGCTGGTAGATGCCGTCGAAGATCTTCACGAGGTGGAGGATACGGCCGCGTAGGCGGGGGGGCGAGTGCTGAGTGCTGAGTGCTGAGTGGAGTGTGCCAACGGCCAACGGCCAACGGCCAACGGCCTACTTCTCCTCGATCGTGATGCTCGTCATGGACACCGGTTCCACGGGACGGTCCTGGGGGCCCTTTTTCGCGGTGGCGATGGCATCGATGATATCCTCGCCGCTGGTGAGTTTTCCGAAGATGGTGTAGCTGGGGGGAAGGCCGTAATCGGCGTGCATGATGAAGAACTGGCTGCCATTCGTGTTCTTCCCGGCGTTGGCCATGGCGAGCGTGCCACGCGAGTAGGGGCGCTTCACGGGCTCGTCGTCGAAGCGGTAACCGGGTCCGCCGCTGCCCGTGCCGGTGGGGTCGCCGCCCTGGATCATGAAGCCGGGGATCACGCGGTGGAAGATGACGCTCTCGTAGTAGCCGTCGCGGGCGAGGCAGACGAAGTTGTTCACGGTGTTCGGCGCATCGCCCGGGAAGAGTTCAGCGACCATGGTCCCGGCGGTCGTCTCGATCGTTGCCGTGTAGGACTTCGCGGGGTCGATAGCCATCGCGTGGGGGGCGGAATACTTGGTGGCCACGTGGTGCTCCGTTCTCGGACCGTGCCACTGCCGGGCACGGGTGTGTTGGTGTGGGACAAGGGTAGCATGGCGCCGCCATACGTCGCGCCCGGCGCGGGCGGCCCTGGCGTGACTGTATGTAGCCGCCCCGGTGGGGCGCGGCTACACCCGTTGTTCCTTCACGCCCGAGGGGACGAGGCCGTCGTTGACGCTGCCCAGCCATTCGCTCAGCCAGCCTTCGTTCGCGAGATGGGGAAGGGCCTTCACGATGTCCTCGGCGTGCGTAGTGTCGTGAATGGCGATCGCCCAGAGGAGGCCACCGAAGCGCACCTCGGACTTGGGCAGGGGCCCGAGCGTCTTGCGGTCGCCACCGTAGGGCATCACGAGGTCGAGGTTTTCGTCCGTCATCTTCGCGATCGCGGCGGCCATG
>JANMTH010000538.1:0-4880 GCA_031390305.1 Thermoflexaceae bacterium | reverse complement strand
TGGGGCGAATCTACCACAGACGGGGGTGGCGCGTGTCCCGCCGCGGCGATACATCGGCAATGGCAGCTCTCTGCCTCCGTCGATGTTGTCCCCCTCCGCTAGACTCTGGGCATGAGGCGATCGCCGGACTGGTTACTCGCGGCCGCGGTCGCCAACAACGCGCGATGGTGCGATCTCGTCTGCCGCTCGCACGGCTCCGCGACGGCGTGGATAGAGGGCGCGTGGATCAATACCAGCCCATCTCCGCGGTTCTACCCGAATCTGATCACGCTCGACCCGGCGAGCGTTCCGGCGCAGCTGGCGGCCATCCGCTCGCTCGCGCAATCCGGCCTGGCGCCAGGGTGGGGTGTGAAGGACAGCTTCGCGACGCTCGACCTGCAGCTTTCTGGCTTCCGCCCGCTGTTTGATGCGACCTGGCTCGGCTCGGACGCCCATCTCACCGGTGAGCTTTCGGGCTGGCGACGGGTAGCGGGTGCGGCCGAGCTGTTGGCATGGGAGGAGGCATGGCGCAGCGCCGACGAACCCGGTGCCGGACGGATCTTCCTGCCGTCTCTCCTGGAAATTGAGGACGTCGGGGTCGTGGGTTGCGGAGAGGGCGCGGGATTCGTCGCCGGTGCGATCCTCAACCGCGCGGCAGGCGTGGTCGGGGTCTCGAACTTCTTCGGGAAACCTCGCGAACTGCCGGGGTTGCTCGCGTGCGCGGGACAGCTCTACCCGGGCCAGCCGCTCGTCTGTTACGAAGTGGAGCGTGCCGCCAGGGGAATGATCGCGGCGGGATTCGAGAAGCTGGGTGCGCTGCGGGTGTGGGTCCACCAATAGGGCTGGCGGCCCGCTCAGCGTGGGAGCTTCTGGGCGTAGATTTCGCCGAGGACATCGAGGAAGGCGGACATGGGGCCGGATTGGGGCTTGTTGCGCCGGTACATGACGGCGATATCGCGCTTCACCGGGCCGACCGATTCGATGTGCACTTTGTGGAGGGTGCCGAGGCGCATCTCGCGCTCGACGGAGAGGGGCGACCAGGGCGAGGAATCGTTGGGCGGCTCTGATATGTCATTTTAGGTTTCAACTAACTACGCTTTCGTCTAGTTCGGGGCGACCCGAATCCTATGGACCACGACAGAGCGTATTCTCGATGAGGCGCTGGCGCGGTGTCGGCGTTCGGCCGCCTGGCCACGAAAGGCAAACGATGAAACTCGTCGTCCTCTCGGCGTTGGTCCTGGTGCTTGTTCTCTCCTTCTCCTCAGCTGCCGCGGCGGTATCCGTGAGCCGCGCTGAACTGAGTGCCGGGAGCCTCCGAGTGGAAGGCAGCGGCGCCGTGGCGAACGCCACCGTGACCGTTAATGGTGGCGCGAGCCTCGCGAGCGCCCTCGCCGACTCCGGCGGGCGCTTCAAGGTGACGGCCAGCGGCTACTCGTCGCCCAGCTGCCAGGCGAGCGTTTCGGATGGTTCGACGAGTAGGACCGTGACGCTCTCCGGCTGCACAGCCAGCCAGCCGCCGCCGCCCGCCGGTCCGGCCGCGCCAACGCTCGTAGGGCCGGCCAACGGCGCCGCGCTCGTCCAGCCGATAACGCTTTCGTGGTCGCAAGTAACTGACCCGGCGGGCGCCGTCATCGTTTACAACTGGGAGGTCTCGGCGAGCGCCACTTTCGCCTCGGTCATCGCCGGGGGTCAGACCGTCTACGCCGCCGCGGGGTTGCCACCGCCGGCACAGGATCAGCTCAGCGGGCTTCCAAACGGCGCCTACTTCTGGCGCGTGAACAGCGTCGCTCTGCGCCCTCCACCCCAGTCCCTGGCGACGGGCCCGTGGTCGGCCGCGAGAGGCGTCACCGTTACGGGCCTGGGGCCGGCGCCGGCCAGCCCCGCTTTCCTCTCGCCGGCCAACGGCGCTCTCTTCCATCCGTTCGAACCGTTCCTCATCAACTGGACGACGGTGAGCGGCGCGGTGTCGTACCGCTACGAAGTGGACCAGGAGCCTACGTTCTCCGCCCCGGGCTTCGATTTCACGGAGACAACGGGGACGCAGCGCTTCAACAACTGGGGCGAAACAATCGGCCCGCTCTACTACCGCGTGATCGCGATCGGCGCGAACGGGGTGCGAAGCCTGCCATCGGCCGTACGCAGCTATACCATCAGTTACGCTGCGCCCATCCCGCCGGCGCCGGCCTCCGTCGCCCCGGCCGATGGCGCCTCGACTCCGTTGCCCGTGACTCTGGACTGGACCGACGTGGCCAATTCCGCTGGCTACGAGGTGCAAATCTCGACGAACTCCGCCTTCACCGGCGGATGCGGGACGATCGAACTCTGCTCATCCCCGAACGCATCTCAGTACTCTTTCGCTAACACCTCCAACCCGGCGGGCGTCCGCTACTGGCGCGTCCGCTCGTATCACGGAGCGGCCTCGCCCACCGCCGGCGCATACACGGGCTGGTCGGCGGTGCGGTCGTTCGTCATCCCCGCCACGCCGCTTACCATCTCGTCATTCCGGATATACTCCCACTCGTCGGGCCTCCCAACCGTCAGCACGACCTATAGCGGGAACGGGGTCGCCGACTTTCTTGTGCGCGGCGCTGTCCAGCTGACGGGACCGGCGCCGGCCGGTGGCGTCGTCGTCAACATCGCAAGCAGCGTACCGGGCGTGGTCATACTCCCTGCCACCGCGCTTGTACCGGCGGGCGAATCCGGCGTGGCGTTCGCGATCATTTCGAATGAGGTGACAACGCCTGTCTCGCTGACGATTACGGTCTCGATAGGCGGGGCCTCGGCCAGCCAACCGCTGACGGTCCTCCCAACCCAGTTAGGGCGGGTCGATATCGGCGTGGGCATCGGAGGAGCGCAACACCTCTCCGGCGGCTCGTCAGTCACTACGACCGTCCTGTTCCTGGGCGTCGCCCCGTCAGCGGGCGCTACGGTCTTCCTCAGCGCGGACTCGGCCTCGGTCTCGTTCCCGGCCACGATCTCAGCTGGCGCGGGCGTGCCGTCGGTCTCCTTCACGCTCAACAGCAGCATCGTCACGGTGGACACGACCGTCACCCTGACGGCCAGCTACAACGGCCAGTCCGCTTCGGCAGTGATCGTCCTGCACCCGCCTCCAGTGCTCACCTCCCCGGCGAGCGGCGCCACCTTCACGACCGGCCAGGCGGTGATATTCGACTGGCCGTCGGCGAACTGGGGTGTCAATTCATACACGATCCAGGTGGACGAATCGAGCGCCTTCACGGCGCCGCTCCTGCGGGAACAATCCACCACGGTTTCCGAATACACAACCAGTACACTCCCGGGCGGTACGCTCTTCTGGCGGGTGCGCCAGCACGACATGTACGGCCAACCCGGCCCGTGGTCGGCGGTGAGGTCGATCACGGTCAGCGCACCGAGCGGCCCGCTGGCGGCGCCCGTACTCCGGTTCCCCACGAACGGCGGGCGAGTCAATCTCGGGCAGGCGGTGTCGTTCTTCTGGGACGAAGTCGTGGGTGCCGCGTCCTATGAGCTGCAGGTCGACAATTCCAGTGCCTTCAGCGTCCCTCTCACGCTCAACCCAACCGTCGGCAGCAGCCGCCAGTACGACACGAGCACACTCGCAGCGGGCGAGTACTGGTGGCGGGTACGCGCGAGGGACTCGGCCGGGAATCCGGGCGCATGGTCGGTCGTGCGGACGCTTGAGGTGAGATAGGCCGCTCAGCGTGGCAGCTTCTGGGCGTAGATTTCGCCGAGGACATCGAGGAAGGCGGACATGGGGCCGGATTGGGGCTTGTTGCGCCGGTACATGACGGCGATATCGCGCTTCACCGGCCCGGCCGATTCGATGTGCACTTTGTGGAGGGTGCCGAGGCGCATCTCACGCTCGACGGAGAGTTCGGGGAGGAGGGCGATGCCGAGATTGGCTTCGACCATCTTCTTGGTGGCCTCGATCGAATCGAGCTGCATCTGCTGCTGGGGAACGACGCCGAGGTCGCGGAAGAGGCTCATGATCATGCCGTAGTAACCGGAGTCGCGGTCGAAGAGGATGAGCGAGTCTTCGGCCAGCTCTTCGACCCTGACGGTGCCGCGCTTGGCGTAGCGGTGGTCGGATGAGACGACGAGCACCAGCTCATCCTGGTAGAGGACGATGGTGCGGACATCGGGGTGGTTGATGGGACGGCCGAAGCCGACCTGAACGTCGTCATCGAGGACCATCTGGAGGACTTCGTCGGAGTGGCCGGTGCGGACGATGACATCAACTCCGCCGCGGTTATCGCAGAAGATCTTGAGGAGGCGAGGGAGGACGTAGGTGCCGACGGCGGGAGCGGTGCCGATGCTGAGGCGGCCGGCGGTGCCATCGCGGGTGCCTTCGAGGACCATGAGGCCGTCGTTCAGGGCGCGCATCACGCGCTGGGCGAAGGGGAGGAAGGCGCGGCCAGCGTCGGTGAGTTTGACGCCGCGGCCCATCCGCTCGAAGAGGGGCTGTCCGACTTCGCGTTCGAGGGACTGGATGCGGTTGCTGAGGGATGGCTGGGCGACGCTGAGAACCTCGGCGGCGCGGCTAAAGCTGCCGCAATCGGCTGCGGCGATGAAGGCATCGAGCTGTGCAAGCTCCACGGCACACGTCTCCACCCATAGACAAGGGCTATCGAAGGAACCATACGATAGGTCCGTACCATAGGCCAGCGGCATGGTTCTATCGACCGTAGAAAACTGGCCAGCCAACCTGTGAGCGGACGCTGACAGCCTCCTGGACGCAGAAATGCAGAGGCCGGGGAGTTACTTGCTCCTCCGGCCGCTGGCCGGCTGTGATGTATGGCCGCCGTCAGGCGGGGTCGAAGTAGCAGGACATCAGCCATTGGAGGACGTCCCGCGAGGTGACCATACCGATCGGCTCGTCGCCGCGGACGAGCGGGATATGGCGT
>JANMTH010000499.1:0-6852 GCA_031390305.1 Thermoflexaceae bacterium | reverse complement strand
ATCGTGCCGTCTTCATCGATCCAGACGGCGGTCGGGACGTTGACCGTGCCGTAGAGCTCGGCCGTCAGGTGGTGCTGGTCGATCAGACAGGGATACGTCGGCTTCGCCGCTTCGATCCAGGGCCGCGCGGCTTCAGGGCCGCGGCGATCGAGGGCGACCGTGATCGGGAGGAAGTTCGTGTCCGAAAGCTCTTCGAAGAGCGCCTGCCACACGGGCAGGTCCATCCTGCAGCCTCACCAAGAAGCCCAGGAGGCGAGGAAGACCTTCCTTCCCCGGTAATCCGAAAGGGAGTGCTGGCGCCCCTCAAGGTCGGGCAGGGTGAAATCCGGCGCCTGAAGGGAGAGCAGCGAATCGCGCCGCGCGGCCGCCGATTCGCCGAACGCCCAGGTTCCGCTTGGGCTGTCGTGGAGGACCGGCTGGCCGAGGTGGGCGGCCAACGCGGAGAGGTTGAAGCGGCCCTCTACCACCCAACCGGCGCCCGCTGGCAGAGGCACGCAGGCCTCGCCCCGGCAGGCGCCCTCGGGCTTGATCTCCCAGCCGCTGGCCGCCGCCAACTCATCGAGCGGCACCCAGAGGGCGCCGCCGCGGTCGGCCGCGCCCTCCGCTTCGTAGCTGAATTCGGGCATGACGATCGTCTGAACCATGAGTGCTCTCCGCTGCCATCGGCCATCGGCCTCCGGCGATTTGTGGTCGCAACGGTACGGGAGGACGGTCCTCCCGTCTCGTCTCTCGTCTCTCTTCTCTCGTCTCTCTTCTCTCGTCTCTCGTCTACACCTAGCCCCAACGGGGGCTGAAGTCTCGGGCGATGCCGAGGTGGCCCTTGGCGATCACCTCGAGGGCGTTGACATCGCTCGGAGGGTGGGCCTTGGCGCCCCGGACATCGCGATAGAGCCGCTCAAGGCCGAAGCGGCGGAAGAGCCCCGGCCCGCCCGCGATATCCATCGCCAGATCGAGCACGCGGAGGTTGTTGTTGCTCACGATGTACTTGACGATCCCGCCGCGGGAGGCCGTGTCCTCCGGCGTCCAGCGGCGGGCGCCGTAGTCCTGGGCGGCGGTCGCGATGATCGCCCGCGAGGCCTCCATCAGGGCGAGCATCTCGGCCAGCTGGTACTGGATCCCGGGCATGTGGGCGAGCGTCCGCTCCTCCGTCTGCGGCTTCCGCGTCTTGACGTAGTCCGTCACCCAGTCGACCGCCGCCTGGGCGATGCCGAGGTAGACCGAGGCGACGCTGATCTGGAACCAGGCGCCGAACGCGGCCTGGCCAACGAAGGCGTTCGCGGGATCGATGGGAGCCTGCATCATGAGATCGGGGACGAAGGCGTCTTCGAAGACGACGTCGTACCTGCCGCTGGCGCGAACGCTCATCACGTCCCAGCTCTCGGCGCCCGCGATCTTCACGCCCGGTGTCTCCTTGGGTAGAAAGACCATCGCCATCAGGTTCTCGCCATCGGGGTGTCCCACGAGGGTGACGTTCCCGCCGACGAAATCGGACTGCGGCAGGTTCGAGTTGTAGGACTTGCGGCCGTTCACGCGCCAGCCGCCCTCGACCCTGGTGGCCGTCGTCTGGGGCAGCAGATAGGCCCCGGCGGCGCCCGTCTCGCTGAACGAGCCCGAACTGATCAGGCGCTGGCCGCCCGTCATCGTGAACATCATCTCCTGCATCGGGTCCGTAACCCCGGTGCGGCGTGCCTCATCCTGAAGCGCGCCCATCGTCAGGAGGTGCATGTTCACGCCGATCGCCGTGCCACCGCAGCCCTGGGCGAGCTGCTCCTGGCAGGCGCAAAGTTCGAGCAGCGTCACGTCCTCGCCGCCGTACTTCGCGCCCAGCGTCATCGTCCCGTAGCCGCTCGCCTTCATCCTCTCGTAGTTCTCGAAGGGGAAGCTGTTCTCGCGGTCGTGCGTGTCGGCGCGGGTGGCGAAGTCCTTCGCCAGCTCACGAGCGCGGGCGAGGAGCCCGGCCTGGCGCTCGGTCAGCGGTTTCGGAAGGAGCGTCGGGTAATCGGGGAAGACGCCGGCGGAAGCCGGAGCCGCTTCGGCAGTGCTCATGGCAGGTACCTCGATGGAGATGCACCGATGGTGAGGCGGCCAGCGGCACGGGTCAAGGAAATGGATACCAGCGGTTCCCAAGTTTCTTAACGAGTCGGCGAACAGTGAGACGCAAAGGGTCGAAAGAGAGAGGCGGAGCCCTCGGGGCCCGCGATCGTGACACCCGGGCCGGCGGCGAGATGGTCGTCGCCGGCGGCTTAGCCACAGGGCGGGCGCCGCTAGCTCCGCACAGCATTCAACTTGAAGCAGTCAGTGAACGGTCGGCCGTAGACATCTTGATAATTCACCTCGACCTCCAGCACAAATAGCCCGGTCGTACTCGGAAACGCCTCTGAAGCCGGGCCGGCCTCGGTGGGGATAAGGGCTACCCACTCTTGGTCGCCTGCGCCGAGGTGCGGGAAGTCGTTGGACGCGTGGTAGTCCTTGGCGACTGCTGGCGGTGCAGCCGACTCATCCGCGACTTGGATCCCGCGAACCTGTTTGCTCTCGATTTGCCAACGCTCCGTTTCTGGTTCTGTCTCATCGTCCTCTGGCCCCTATCTGGCATCTCAGTGCGACGCCCGGGCCCAGGTTCGAAGCGCTCACTGAGACCTGCCACAATCTGACGGTCTTGTCGCGATGGGGGACCAAGCGGCTGCGGGCTGCCGTGAAGACGAGTACTGGGCGCAATGCGTCCATCCGCGCCGACTCCATAGCTTCAAGCTGCTTCGCGCCTGCCTCCTGGGCGTGTGCCAGCTGGTCCTGCATCACCTGGAGCTGATCCTGCGCGGCCTTCGCATGGTCGAGGTGTTGGACGCGCTGCTGACGTACTTGAAAGAGCGCGGCGATAAGAAGCCCATAGGTCAGAAGGCTGTAAACAGCTGACACTGCGACCGACCATTCGGCGGCGTCGCCTTGGATCGCGTTCCACACAGGGTCATTCTCGCTGTCGCTGGCGTCGCTGTCGCTTGGGTTCAGGCGAGTTCGCCCTGGGGGCGGCGAAAGTAGGCGCTTCTTCAGCCCGTGGACGGTCTCGAGGCGGCCTTCGACACCCTTCGGGCCTCGGACCTCAGAACTCGCCCTACAACACCTCGTCGCACTCCATCCGCACGATATCCTCCAGCGTCTCCCGGCGGCTGACGAGGCGGGCCGCGCCGCCCTCCCAGGCGACCTGAGCGGCGCGCCCGAGGGAGACGTAGTTCGAACTCTGGGAGACGCCGTAGGCGCCCGCGTCGTGGAGGACGAGGAGGTCGCCGCTCACGGGCCGGGGAAGCTCACGCGGTTGCAGCAGCTCCTGGTCGTCGCGCGTAAAGACATCGCCGCTTTCGCAAAGGGGCCCGGCGACCACCAGCGGCTCGGGACGGTTCCCGGCGCCCGCGCCGACGACGGAGACCTCGTGGTAGGAGCCGTACATCGCCGGGCGGATGAGGTCGTTGAAGCCCGCGTCCACCATCACGAAGGTGTGGCCCGGCCCCTTCTCGTTCGACCGCGTCGACTTCACGTCGGTCACGCGGGCGACGAGCAGACCCATACCGGCGACGCCGTAGCGTCCCGGCTCGACCTCGACGCGGATCTCCCGTCCGGCGATCTTCGAGAGAAGCCGCTGCGCTTCGAGGAGGAACCCGCGGTAGGCCTGGAGGTCGATCCGTTGCGCGCCTGGCCGGTAGGGGTGGGGGATGCCGCCGCCGAAGTTGACGGCCTCGGCCTCCGGGAACTTCGGGAGGAGCTCGCCGAAGACATCAGCCAATTTGCGCATGTTCTGGTCGAACTCGGCGAGCTGGGGGCCGGTCCCGATGTGGGCGTGGAGGCCAGTGACGGCGAAGCCGGCGTCGCGGGCGAGACCGGCCGCGCTATCGATCTCTTCGTACCAGATGCCGTGCTTCGAAGAGGGGCCGCCCGTATCGCAGGCCTGGACGTGACCGTGGCCGAAGCCGGGGTTGACGCGGAGGTTGATCGCGCCCCGGTACCCGGCGGCCGCCAGCGCCCCTATCTGTCCCGGCGAGCCGACGTTGGGGATAACGCCCTCGCTGAGGACGACATCGAGGGCGTTATCGCGGTAGACATCACAGGTGAGCATCACGACCGGCGGGTTGGGGCCCATCGCGAAGCCAGCCCGCTTCGCCCGCAAGACCTCGTTTCCGGAGACAGCGTCGATCCAGATGCCGAGGCCGCGGGCGCAATCGAGCACCATTCGCGCCGAGTTCGCCTTCATCGCGTACCGCGCCTGGAGGCCCGGCCCGGCCGTCAGGGTGGCGATTTCGCCCATGCGCAGGCGAAGTTCGGCGGTGTCGTAGAGGAAGAATGGCGTGCCGGCCCGCGCGGCGATCTCCTGGAGTGGGTACTGTGCGAGGTCCATGAAGAGATGATAGACGAGGAGGCGAGTACGCAACGGCCAACGCAACGATGGAACGAAGGGCAGAGAGCACGATGCCGTTACGTCTCTGGCGCGGCGCCTGGCAGGTGGACGCTCGAAGCGACTCCCGCCCTACGGCGCGCGCAGCTCCTTCACCACCTTCGGCAGCCGGGCCGAAAGTTCGCTCGCCAGCAGGCCCGATTCGCCGTACTCCACGCGGATAGCCTCGCCCACCGCCGCGTGGAGGTAGACCCCGAGCGAGGCCGCCTCGAACGGCTCCTTGCCCTGGGCAAGGTAGCCGCCGATCATCCCGGCGAGGATGTCGCCGCTACCGGCCGTCGCCAGGAGTGGATTGGCGAAGGGGCTGAGGTTTGTCCGCCCATCGGGCGACGACACGACGCTGTGCGCGCCCTTGAGGACGACGACACAGCCGAACCGCTCCGCCGCCTCCCGGCAGGCCTGGAGCCGGCGCGACTGGATGTCGGCGACCGTCGTTTTCAGGAGCCGCGCCATCTCGCCGGGGTGGGGCGTGAGGACCGCCCTGGCGGGCATCCGCGCGGCCGCGTCGTCCATCGCCGCGAGCGCGTTCAGGGCGTCGGCGTCAAGGACGACGCCGTTTGGCAGTTCGGCGGCAAGGTCGGCGAGGATCGCCCAGGTGAGGGCGCGGGTCTCTTCGTCGTTCCCCATGCCCGGGCCGATGACGGCGGCATCGTAGGCCGGCCATTCGCCGCGCAGAGCGACCGCCGCCGCGCCGCGCAGGCCGCCGGTCTCGCTCGCGGGCTGTGGCAGCCAGGTCGCCTCGGGGATTCCGGCGGCGAGCGCCGCCACAAGGTTCTCGGGACAGACGATCGTGACCAGCCCGGCGCCGGCCCGGTAGGCCGCCTCCGCCACCAACCGCGGGGCGCTGACGTAGCGGCGCGAGCCGCCAACCACGAGGAGGCGGCCAAACGTCCCCTTGTTGGCATCTTCCGGGCGGGCCGGGAGCGCCGTCCGCGTCCAGCGAGAGGTCAACAGTTCGAGCTTGACTGCCTCCTGTGCCGCCTTGGGGATGCCGATGTCGATCACCTGCACGCGGCCGATGACGCCGCTCGCCGGGGCCTGGTACATCCCCACCTTCGGGAAGCCGAAGGTCACCGTCATGTCGGGAGGGACAGTCAGCGGATCGACAGCGCCGGTGTCCGCGCTCACCCCCGTCGGCAGGTCGACCGCCACGAGCTTCGGCGGGGCGTAGCTTGCCCGCGCCTCGCGCAGCTTCCCGAGGGCCATGGCGATCGGTTCCTCAGGGTCGAGCGGCCGCTTCTGGCCGATCCCGAGGAGGGCGTCGATCACGAGGTCCGCGCCGTTCATCGCGGCCGCCAGCGTTTCGAAGCCAGGGTCGTCTTCGCCCGCGTAGATCCCGATCTCGCGCGGCGCCAGCGCTTCGAGGAGGGATTGATCTCGCCGCTTCCGGGGAAGATAGAGGATGAGCTCGGCGCCCCAATCCGAAAGGTGGCGAGCGGCGATGATGCCGTCACCGCCGTTGTTTCCGGGGCCCACCAGGACGACGATCCGCCGCCCTTCGAGCGTCCCAAGGAGCATCCAGGCCTCCTGGGCGACGGCCAACCCGGCCTCCTCCATCAGCTGGCTCTCGGGGATGCCGGCCGCGACCGCCGCCGCTTCGAGGGCGCGCATCTCTTCACTGGTGACGAGCTTCATCGCAGGCCCTTCTCGCGGATGAGGGAGAGCGCAGCATCGCCTCGGCGGGGCGTGTCCTCGTTCTCGGTGAGGGCGCGTTCGCCGACGACGGCCGCGATCGCGAAGTCGTGTGAGTGGGTGAGGCTGATCTCGAGGCCGCGCAGCTCGATCCGCTCGGCCCGCCCGGCGCCCCGTTCATAAAGGAAGACGAGCGGCTTGCCCCGGCGGTTCGGCAATACCTCGATATCGCGCCAACCGACGCCGCGGACGCCGGTGCCGAGCGCCTTCATCACCGCCTCCTTGGCGGCGAACCGGGCGGCCAACTCGGGGACGCGGCCCCGGCAGTGGGCGATCTCGTCGGGCGTGTAGATGCGGTTCAGGAAGCGGTCGCCGTGACGCGCGATGACGTCGGCGACCCGGTCGATCTCGATGATGTCGATGCCAACGGCAAACTTGGTGGCCATAGGCGGGCGATCGTACGGGATGCGCCCCCCTACAGCGAAAGGACGAACACCCTGACCGGGTTCATCGCCAAGATGCAAAGAGCGCCAAGGGGGAAACGAAGCAGCTCTGTGCTGAAACACCAACAGGCGAAGTGCGGACGGAATGCTGAGGGGATTATATCGCCAGTCTGCCGTGACGACGGAAGCGTCTGCGTGTCATGCGGCCGTGGTTCCATCGACCTTGGCGGCCTTGGCGCCTTGGCGATGAACTCCTCTACGCTGTGGCCATGACCGCACAGATCATCGATGGCGCCGCAATCGCGGCCGAGATCCCGGGGTGGGAACCTTCGTGGCCCC
>JANMTH010000440.1:0-8790 GCA_031390305.1 Thermoflexaceae bacterium | reverse complement strand
TTTGGCGGGTCCCCCCCCCACACAACACCGCCTCCGGGCCCCCCCCCCCGCCCCCCCCACCCCCCCCCCCACCCCGCTGGGCGGCCCCCCCCCGTGTGGGGGGCGGCCCCCCCCCCCCCCCCCCCCCCCCGCCGCCGGGTGCACTCAGCACTCAGCACTCAGCACTCAGCACTCAGCACTCAGCACTCAGCAGGCATCGCACGTTTCCATCAGCAGCGCTAGCATGCGAAGAGCTTTGCTGGGGTCGCCTGTTATATTGGCCGTCGTTTGGATGCGAACCGCGAACTACATCTTCTCAGTCATCTCCATCGTCCTCGGTGTGGCATTGCTCCTTTTCATGCTCACCCAGACGACAGGGTGGAACATCGGCACGGCCATCGGGATCGTGCTGGTACTGAACGGCGTGGTCCGCCTCTGGTTCGCCCAGGACGACAATTGACGCGGCCACCAGCGGCACACAGAATCTGACTTCCGGGATGAGCACACCTTGGCCACTACCCACACCATCCTCGTCCCCGTGAGCAGCTCCGCCTGCAGCATGGAGGCGCTCGCCCTCGCCTGCGTCGTGGCAAAGCCGCGCAAAGCCCGGATCTACGCCGTCAACGTCATCGAAGTCCTTCGCTCCCTCCCCCTCGACGCCCAGCTCGATGGCGCCGCCCGCCGCGGCGAACAGGTCCTCCGCCAGGCCGAAGAGGTTGCCAGCGCCCAGGGCTACCAGGTCAGCGCCGAACTCCTCCAGGCCCGCGAAGCCGGCCAGGCGATCGTCGATGAGGCGCGCGAGCGAAGCGCCGACGTCATCGTCCTCGGCCTCCCCAACCGCCCCGTCGTCGGCCAATTCGATATGGGCAAGACCGCCGAGTTCGTCCTCCACAACGCGCCCTGCGAAGTCTGGATCGTTCGCCAGGGCACAACCGGCGGCCTCGGCTTCACCACCCACGGACACGAACAGGAGCATGCCTGATGAACATCATGATCATGGGATGCGGCCGCGTCGGCGCTCGCATCGCCGGCATCCTCGACCAGCAGGGCCACAGCGTCACCGTCCTCGATACAACCTCCGGGGCCTTTCGCCGCCTCCCCGAGACCTTCCGCGGCATCCGCGCCATCGGCAACGGGATGGATGGGCCCGTCCTCGAACGCACCGGGATCAAGACCATGGACGCCTTCATCGCCACCACCCAGGGCGACAACCGCAACTTCTTCGCCTCCATGATGGCGAAGGAGGTCTACGGCGTCGGCCGCGTCCTCTCCCGCTTCTACGACCCGGTCCGCGAGCAAATCTTCAGCGAACTCGGCCTCGAAACCTTCAGCCCCACCAGCATCGGCGCACAGATCATGGTCGATATGCTGCTCAAGACCGGAAAGACAGAGGCCTAGCCATGTACGTCATCATCTCCGGCGGCGGCAAGGTCGGCTTCTACCTCGCCCAGGAACTCATCAACGCCCACCACGAAGTCCTCGTCATCGAACGCGAACCAGCCCGCTGCGTCCAGCTCGCCGAAGAGCTCGGCGAGGAAGTCCTGAACGGCGACGCCTGCGAAGCCACGACTCTCGACGCCGCAGGCGTCTCCCGCGCCGATCTCGTCGCCGCCGTCACCGGCGACGACGAAGACAACCTCGTCGTCTGCGAAATCGCCCGCCGCCGCGGCGTTCCCCGCCAGGTCGCCCGCATCAACAACCCAAAGAACGAGCTCCTCTTCAAAAAGCGCGGCATCGAGACCACCATCTCCGCCACCCAGGCCATCCTCGCCCAAATAGAGCAGGAGCTGCCCACCCACGAAATGATCCCCCTCCTCCAGCTCCACAGCGGCCTCGAACTCGTCGAAATCCGCCTCCCAGAAACCTCCCCGGCCGCCGGCCGTTCGATCCGCGAAGTCCTCCTCCCGCCCGAGTCGCTCATCGCCCTCGTCGTCGATCCCGGCGGCGTCCCTCGCATCCCAAGCGGCGAAACACGTCTCAATCCCGGCGACGCCCTCGTCGTCGCCACCCGCAAGGAATGCCTCGACCTCCTCCGTGAAGCGCTCATCGGCGCCACCCACGGGATGGATACCTGAACCGGTGAAGGTCGCGTATCTCGGCCCACCCGGCACCTTCGGCGAAGAAGCCGCCCGCCGCATGACGCCAGGCGCCGCCCACCTCCCCTTCCCCTCCCACGCCGCCGTCGCCGCCGCCGTCGAATCGGGCGCGGCCGATCTCGGCGTCGTCGCGATCGAAAACGCCCTCAGCGGCTCCGTCGCCGAGACGCTCGACATCCTCATCCACGATACCAACGTCGAGATCCAGTCCGAATTCGTCCTCCCCGTCGTTCACAACGTCGTCGTCACCCCCGGCGCCGCCCTCACCCGGATAACCGTCATCTACTCCCACACTCAGGTCTTCGGACAGTGCCGCCGCTACATCGAAGCGACCTTTCCCAACGCCCAGGTCGAAGCCGCCCTTTCGACCAGTGAAGCCGTCGAACGCGCCCTCAACCACGGCCCCCAGGCGGCCGCCATCGCCACCGAGCGGGCCGCCGAACTCCACGGCGGCGAAATCCTCGCCCGCGGCATCCAGGATGTCTCCACCAACGCCACCCGCTTCCTCCTCCTCGGCCGAGGCCGCCCGGCACCCACCGGCAACGACCGCACCTCTATCGCCTTCTGGTTCGCCAACGACAGGCCCGGTTCGCTCGCTGGCGTCCTCAACGAATTCGCCAGCCGCCAGATAAACTGCACGAAAATCGAAAGCCGCCCCACCCGGACCGCGTTCGGCGAATACGTCTTTCTGATCGACTTCGAAGGACACCGCGACGAACCGGCCGGCCGCGAAGTCCTCGCCGCCATCGCTCCCCTCTGCTCCCGCGTCAAAGTCTTCGGCAGCTACCCCCGCCACGGCTGATTCGAAGCTCGTCCAGGCCGGAGACTCCCGCCGCGGCGCGTTCCGCCCTTCGTCTCTCCCCACCTCAGCGTCCCAGCGTCCCAGCTCGCGGTAGCGCCGCATATTGCAATCGCCCACGCTGCGAGTAACCATGCGCCAATGGAACAATCGCCGCCGCCAACCCTCTCCCGCGCGTCCTCCCGCCGCTACACCGCACTTTGGGCGCTCGCCGGAATGGGCGTCGCCCTCCATCTCGCGGGAATCGCCTGGGATGTCTACCTCCATTCCCACGACGAGACACTGGCGGCCCGCGAGGGCGTCTTCACCCTCTCCAATCCCGGCCACGTCCTGATCATGGCCGGGGTCGCCGTCACCGCCGCCGCCGTCCTCGGCGCCGGCTTCGCCTGGCTCCTCAGCCATACTGGCGGCGCGGCGCGCAAGCTCGTCGCCGGAACGGCCCTCCCCCTCCTCGCCATCTCCGCTGGCGGCGCATTCTGGCTCGCCGCCGAAGCGGAGCAATCCGATAGCCGCCAGCACGCCGCCGCCGAAGTCCATCACCCGGAGGCCGCCGTTGCCGCCACCGGCGCCACCCAGGCCGAGCACGCTCACGACCCCAAAGCGGCCGGCGCCGGCAGCACCATGTCCAGCGAGAACGCCCACTTCCACGGCAACGAAGTCGCCGTCAGCGAAGAGAACGTGCGCAAAGCGCTGACCTTCGTAGACGAGGTGAAGGCCGCTACGGCCAAGTACGAAGACGTCGCCGTAGCGCTCAATTCCAGCTTCGTCCAGGTCACGCAAGATCTCGAAGGCATCGCCGCCCACTTCATCAACTACGCCAACAACGCCGATGGGCAGGACCTCGCCCCAGGACACCCCGAGGTCCTGCTGTACAGCAAGCGGCTCGATGGAACCTGGCGCTTCGTCGGCGTCATGTTCCAGACAGAGAGCATCACCGAGACACCGCCCTCCGCTTTCGGCGGGCTCGATGTCTGGCACTACCACGAGGACCTTTGCTTCGAAGCCGGGCGTGGCGTGCGGATCGCCAAAGAAGCGGAATGCCTCGGCGGCACCTTCGTCGCCCGCACCCCCTGGGAACTCCACGTCTGGACGCAACCCGGCGCATCCGGCCTCTTCGCCCACGACTACGCCCCCATTAGCCCCGGCGGCTTCCCACCCGCCACCCGCACCGCCGCCCAGGATGTAGCCCGCAGCCAAACATCGCGCTAATCGCCCGTTCCTTGCCCCGGCGGCTACATTTTGCGGACCGTTTACACACTCCCGGATCGGGCTTCACAAAGGGGCCCTAGGCTACACATCAGAGAGAACGGGTTGTCACGGACATCTTCCCCGCCACAACTCCGCGCAAGCGGTCCGCCGCGATGGCCCGCTCTCTAATCCTTCCCCCGGTGATTCATCTCAGGATGAACTAGCGGGGGAATGGGTACAATTTCGGCTTCATCCCTACCTCTCCCAAAAGTCCACCGAAGCCGGACACTCCGAAGCCCCCGCTACCGCGGGGGCTTCCCTTTTGTGCCGCCCCAACCCCGCGCTGCTGCCCCGGGTTCCCTCGCGGTTCGGCCCCTCCCCGTGGGGTGAACCAGCGTTCCGGCGTACACTCGCCGTCAGCACACCTATCCTCAGATCCACGGGTAACAGCCCTATGTCCGGTCACTCCAAATGGTCCACCATCAAGCGCCAGAAGGGCCTCACCGACGCCAAGCGCGGCGCCGTCTTCACCAAGCTCTCGCGCGAAATCATCCTCGCCGCCAAGCAGGGCGGCCCCGATACGACGATGAACTTCAAGCTCCGCCTCGCCGTCCAACGCGCAAGGGCCAGCAACATGCCCAACGAAAACATCGAACGCGCTCTCGCCAAGGCGACGGGAAGCGGCGCCGATGAACAGCTCGAAGAGCTCACCTACGAAGGCTACGGACCGGGCGGCACCGCCATCCTCCTCAGCTGCCTCACCGATAACAAGAATCGCACGGTCGCCGAAGTCCGCCACCGCTTCAGCCGCTCAGGTGGCAACCTCGGTGAGAACGGCTCCGTCGCCTGGCAGTTCGCCGCCAAGGGCGTCATCACCATCCCCGCCGCCGGTCAGGATGCGGATGAAGTCGCCCTCATGGCCATCGACGCCGGCGCCGACGATGTCGACGTTGGCGACGACAGCATCGAAGTCCAGACAGACCCGGCGAACCTGGAAGCCGTCCGCAAGGCGCTCGAGGGCAACGGCATCGAAGTCCAAAACGCCGATTTCGCCATGGTCCCCAAAGTCATGGTCGAACTCGACGAAAAGACCGCCCACCAGGCGCTCAAGCTCATCGATGCCCTCGAGGACCTCGAAGATGTCCAGCGCGTCTACTCCAACGCCGACTTCAGCGACGAAGCGCTTCAAAGCTACGAAGGCTGACCTGTCCCAGCCACTGACAGCCACCCCTTCGCCCACGGCGCCCTCCCGCCGTAGGCTCTCCCCATGGTTCAGACCGCTCAGCCCGCCGCCGCCTCCGCCAGTCCCCGCCCTCTCCGCATCCTCGGGATCGACCCCGGCCTGACGGTCACGGGGCTCGGCGTCATCGACATCCAGGGCGACCGCTGCGTCCACCTCCACCACTCCGTCGTTCGCACACGGCCCGCCGACGGACTCGCCTCCCGCCTGGTCGCCATCCGTGACGCCGTTCGCGACACCGCCCGCCACTGGCTGGCGACCGAGGGCGCCGTCGAAGCCGGCTTCGTCGCCAACAACGCGAAGTCCGCCCTCGCCCTCGGCCAGGCGCGCGCCGCCGCCATCCTCGGCCTCGCCGATGCCGGCCTCCCGATGACCGAATACGCCGCCACCGTGGTCAAGCAGACCGTCGCCGGTTACGGCCAGGGCGAAAAGAGCCAGGTCGCCCAGATGGTCCGCCTCCAGCTCGGCCTGCCCGCCATTCCCACCCCCGCCGACGCCGCTGACGCGCTCGCCATCGCCATCACCCACTGGGCCCACTCCCGCCTCGCCGCCCGCCTCTAACGCCCTCGCCTTCTGGTACCATGGACACTATCCAGAACCGAGACACGGGTCATGGCTGAGATCCTCGTTCGCGACATCGATCCCGCGTCAGTCGAGCGCCTCCGGGAGCGCGCCCGGCGCAATCAGCGGTCGCTCGAAGCCGAAGCGAAGCGCATCCTCGAAGACGCGGCGCCCCCCGGAACCCTCGAATGACCCAAAGAAAGCGTTCCGGGAGTGGTCCGCCGCCTTTCGCGAGCGCACGCGCGGCACGCACCAAACGGATAGCGCCGAACTGATTCGCGAAGACCGGGACAGCGACCACGGCCGAGAGTGGTAACTGTCGTCTCCGACGCCAGCGTGGCTGCGAAATGGTTCGTACCCGAGGTGCATGAAGCACTCGCCGCACGCCCTCTCGTCGCCGTTCAACTGCATCGCGCCATTCCTTCCGCTACCCTTGGCGATCTTGGCGTTCTTGGCGATTAACCCGGCCTTGGCGATTGACCCGTCTGGGCGATGCACCCGCCCTACCGCAGCGGCGAAAAGTCCGTCGGCGCCAGGATCCGGTTCTCTATATGGTGCACCAGCGCCCCATCCTTCTCCGATTCGGCCCGCGCCGCCCGCCACTCCGGATCCGCCGCGAACGCCCCCCACGCCCGGTCCCGGTGCGCCAGGTCGTCGAAGCCGATGATGTACCAGAGCTCGTCGCTCCTCCCCCCGATCGAGTTCATCCAGTAGCCAACGTTCGTTATCCCATGCTTCTCGAAGAGCTTGCAGGTGTGGTCGCGGAAGCGCGCCTGGAGCGCCCCCATCTTCCCCGGGTTCGCCGTGTAAATACGAAGTTCGTGGATCATGGCCGTGCCTCCTTGATGGTGGCGCCAATCCTACAGACTCACAGCCAGATCGCGCTCCTTGAGCCACACCGCTCCCCTCCCTATGCTCGCTCGCACTACGGGAGCCCGGACTATGACCAACCTCGACATCGCCAACCGCTTCTTCAACGTCGCCTGCATCGTCTTCACGTTGGATGGCCAGGGCCGCATCAGCCGCCTCGAAGAGTACCTCGACTCCGCCCAGGTAGCGGCGCTCCGCTCATGACGCCCGGTGAAACCCTTCGTCAGGCCATGGCGCGCGGCACCGTGCTCGCGCCCTTCGTCTTCGACGGCGTCCAGGCCAAGCTCGCCGAGGCCGCTGGCTTCGAAGCCGTCTACATGACGGGCTTTGGCACCGCCGCCGGCTTCGGCCTCGCCGATATGGGGATGATCGGGCTCGGCGAAATGTCCGCCAACGCCGCTCGCATCGCCGCCGCCGTCCGCGTCCCCCTGATCGCCGACGCCGACACCGGCTACGGCAACGAAACGAACGTCGCCCGAACCGTGCAAGTCTACGAGCGCGCCGGCGTCGCCGCCCTTCATATCGAGGACCAGGATTGGCCCAAACGGTGCGGCTTCCTCGATGGCAAGCGCGTCATTCCCCGCGAAGAGATGGCCCTCAAGGTCCGCGCCGCCGTCGCCGCCCGCACCCACCCTTCCCTCGTGATCATCGCCCGCACCGACGCCCTCCAACCCAACGGCTGGAACGACGCGATGGACCGCGCCCGCGCCTACCGCGACGCCGGCGCCGACATGGTCTTCGTCGATGGCCTGAAGTCCCGAGAGGTGATCGAACACGCGGCACGCGACCTCGCCGGCATCCCCCAGCTCCTCAACACGTGGCTGGTGACACCAGAGGAGGCGCGCGCGATGGGGTTCGCCCTCTACATCCACCTCGGCGTCATGCTTCGCCACTTCGCCGATTTCCGAGCCACCCTCGCCGAACTGCGGGAGACCGGCCGCATCGCCCTTCCCCCAGCCGACGCCAGCGTCGAGCCCATAACCCGGCTGCTCCAGAGCTAAACGCCCGCGCAAAGCCCTCGATCACGTCCCCCGGATCCGGTTCTCCCCTCGCCCAGCGCACTGGGAGAGGGGCAGGGGGTGAGGGCCCCATGCGGGACAACGAACGCCCGCCTTCTCGAGTTAGTACGGTACGACCGTTCACCGTCCGCGACAGATGGTCGCCGCGCCCCTCAGGCCGCGCGGAAGCCCGACTCCACGCCGCCTACTCCGCCTCCGGCACGCGGTACCGGAAATCGCAGTGCCCCGCGCCCTCCATCCGCGTCTGCGTCCGCCCAAAGTCCAGCCCCGGCGCCATCCCCTCGAACGAGGCGAAGTCCCGGTTACAGGAGAGCAAGAAGCCGAGGTCACGCGCCCCCAGCTCCTCATACATCTCCACGAACTTGCAGCGCGTGACGTTGAAGCCGAACCGAACCGCGTCGTCCTCCACCACGTCCACGATCAGCGACCCCTCGGAGATCGGGCCGCGTTTCATCCGGTCCTTCAGGTCCTCGATCGTTTCGATCCGCGTACGCCTCCGGATCTCCTCACCCTGCGCCCGCGCTAACTCGCGGATCGTCTTCCCGACGAGTTCGTTCACGCGCTCCGCCCCGAATTCGGCCTGCAACGCGCGAATCAGCGGCACCAGAACGCCAGCCTCGATTCGGCGCCGTTCCAGAAGGGAGAGATCTTCGACCGTTGCCATCATCCTTACCTCGTCGCCCCTGCTCCGGCGGCGTCATCGCGTCGCACAGGGCTTTCAGATCCGAATCCGGAAGTTTGCTGAGGTCGATCCGAAGGTCGAGAACGGCCAGCGACACCAGCTTGGCGGTCTCCGGGCGGGCCTCCTTGACCAGGGCCGCCCGGCACTGCTCGAGGGTTGCGAGGATCGACTGCAATCGTTCTTCTGAATTAGCCACCAGCGTTTCTTCCGTTACCGAGCTCGCGAGGTAGAGTGGAGGCGATCCAGTCGGCGGTTTCATACACGTCTCCATAAAGCCCGGATATTCTCGATACAGCCCGTTGAACGTCGTCCGCGGACATGTCGTCGAGGGCATGGCTGTCCGATGCGTCGTAAGC
>JANMTH010000424.1:0-5069 GCA_031390305.1 Thermoflexaceae bacterium | reverse complement strand
GCCGGATTGGCCACCTCGATCTGATCGTGACGGGCGATCGCGCGTCATTCAGGGGGGTGATGCGAACCCTGGGCTTCGCGCCCGCGACACCAGAAAGCGCAGGGATTCCGGGACGATGAGGTACTTCGAAAAGCTCGCCGCGCGTAGCGCGGCCGTCGATTCGCTCGTCTGCGTCGGCCTTGACCCCGACTACCGGAGGCACGACGTGGCTGACGTGGCGGCCTACATGTCGGCGATCGTGGAAGCGACGGCGCCGTACGCCGCCGTCTACAAGCCGAACATCGCCTTCTACGAACAGTGGGGGCTCGAAGGGCTCCGGCTACTTGAACGGTTGCTCGAAGTCATTCCCGCGGACATCCCCGTGATCGGCGACGTGAAGCGCGGGGATATGGGCAACACGGCCGAGGCCTATGCCCGGGCGATGTTCGAGCATTGGGGATTCGACGCCGTGACGGTGAACGGTTACCAGGGTCTCGACGCGGTCGCGCCGTTTCTCGCGCACGAGGGCCGGGGCGTCTACATCCTCTGCCGCACCTCGAACCCGTCATCGACGGAGTTCCAGGAGCAGCGGCTGGCGAACGGGCGGCAGCTGTTCGAGGAGGTGGCGCTGACGGCGACGGCGTGGTCCCCGAACGTCGGCCTGGTGGTCGGCGCGACGGCTCCGGCTGAGCTTCGCCGCGTCCGCGAACTCGTCGCGGGGGCCTCGCTCCTCGTGCCCGGGGTTGGGGCGCAGGGTGGGGACCCACGGGCCGTTATCGAGGCGGCCGGCGGGGCGCCCGGGTCGATCGTGGTCAACTCCTCTCGCGCCATTCTGTATGCGGCGGAAGGCAGCTCGTTCGCCGAGGCCGCGGCGGCGGCGGCGCGGGACCTCCGCGACCAGCTCCGAGCAGCCGTGGTCGCGGCATGATTCCGGAGGTCAACGTCGGGGAGGTTTACCGGATGCGGCGGCAACACCCGTGCGGCGGGTGGGAATTCCGGGTTTACCGAACCGGGGCCGATATAGGCGTAGAGTGCCTGCAATGCGGGCGCCGCGTGATGCTCGATCGACGGCGTTTCGAAGCGCGCGCCCGGAATCTGGTGCCAGCCGCCGGTGAATGAACACGAGATCCCGCTCGGCCTCTTGAAGCGCAGGCCGTTCCGCATGTACTGCTACAGCCGCTTCTTTTCGAAGCTGGCGCAGCAGGCGCTGTCGTTCGCGCTCGTACTCCTGATCGTGGAAGAGACGGGGTTGGCGATCATGAGCAGCCTGCTCGTGCTCACGCTGATCGTGCCGAGCACGCTGACGGGGATCATCGCCGGGACGGCGGCCGACCACCTGCCCAAGCGGCCCCTGATCGTCTTCGGGAACGTGACGCGGGCGGGGGCTTGCCTCCTCTTCATCGTGAGCAACCATGATGTCGGGTCGTTCTACTTCACGGCCGCGCTTCTGGCCGGCTTTGGCCAGTTCGCGGGCTCGGCCGAACACGCGATCGGCCCGTTGCTGGTTGAACGCGACGAACTGGCACGGGCCAACGCCTTCGGCCAGGCGGTGGGAATGGCGGCCCAACTGCTCGGGCTGGGCGTGCTCGCGCCGCTCAGCCTGCGCCTGCTCGATAGCCCCGAGTTGCTTTTCTGGGTGGCTGCGGCGCTCTTCCTGCTTTCGGCGGTCCAGGCCGTCGCTATTGGCCGGGTGAGGGGCGTCGATCACTCCGAAGTTGGCGGGACGAGCGGCCATAGCTGGTGGTCGGCTGGCTGGCGAACGATGCGTTCGGACCCGGCGGTGATGAACGCCGCCGTCGAACTGACGTTGATCGGGACAGCTCTCATCATCCTCGGGGGGCTTATCCCGACGTATATCTCGGACACGCTTGGGCTGCCGGTGGATGTCGGCGCGATCATCCTCCTGCCGGCGGTGGTTGGTGTTGCCGTGGGCCTGCGGATCGCGGGGTTCCTCGCCCACCGCTTGCCGCACGGCGCCCTGAGCACGGCAGGCTTCCTTACCTTCGTGAGCATGCTCGCGCTCCTGACGTTCGTGAACGAAGAGTCGGCCTTCCTCAGTGGCTACGGGCTCTTCTCGTGGCTCGACCGGATCAACATCGGGAGCTTCGATGGCGGTGGCGTGCTCGCGATGGCGATCATGTTTCCACTGGGCTTCGCTTTCGCGATCGTGAACGTGGCCGGCCAGACCGTGCTGAACCACCGCGTGCCGCTCTCGCTCCAGGGGCGCGTCGGAGCGACACAGAATGGGATGGCGGCGCTGGCCGCCGCGGCGCCGACGATTGGGGCCGGATTCCTGGCCGACCTGGCGGGCGTGACGCTGGTTATGACGCTTGTCGCGGCCGGTCTGGCGGTCGCCGCCATCGCGACGATGCGCCGTGCGCGAAGCGAGCCCGCCCCAGGCCATGGCGTGGTGGGTGGCGCGCATTGACTCGCCGATCGCGGGACTCCTATCATCGCGTGAAGGACAGGGAGGTGGTGCTCGCATGAAGGAGCTTTCGATCGAGAGCATCCGCCTCAGCCTGATGAATTATCAGCGGGTCGTGATCCTTCGAGAGAAGGACGCGGACCGCTACCTGCCGATCTGGATCGGCCCTTCGGAGGCGGACGCTATCGCCCTCCGGCTCCAGGATGTATCCGTCGCGCGTCCGCTCACGCACGACCTCCTCCGGAACCTGATCGAGCAGCTCGGGGCGAGGGTTGTTCACATCATCGTCAACGACCTGGCGAACGACACCTTCTTTGCGCAAATCGTGCTCGACGTCAACGGCACGACCGTCGAGGTGGACGCACGTCCTTCCGACGCTATCGCCCTCGCGGTACGCACCGACGCGCCGATCTTCGCGGCCGAAGACGTGCTCGACCGGGCCGGCGTGGTCCTTGATGAAGACGCCCAGGGCGGTGACGACGACGACGGGCCGGGCAAGCCGATGGACCCGGCGGAGTTGGAACGGCTGGGCGCCTTCAAGGACTTCATCGAAGGGCTCGACCTTTCCGATTTCGACCAGCGAAAGAAGTAGCTACGATTCGCGAAGGAGCTGACCATCTCGACAACGCGGTGCGCGAGACGACGCGGCTCAGCGCCGAGCTGTTCGGCAAGAGCCTCCTCCTCGCTGAGCGCGTGAAGGCGAACGAACTCCGGATCGTGGGGGGCCCACTACAACATCGAAACTGGCGCGGTCGAGCTGCTCACGTAACACCGCGCGGGGCGCCAGGGAGGCATCGGGGATAACTCCTGGCTATTCCCGCTATCATTCCTTGCGGAAGGGCGCAAAAGGCGCTTGCGCAATTCGTCACAATCACGTGATAATGCCCGGGGGTCGGAGCCCGGACGCCGTAGGAGGCGATCGTGGGCAGTTGGGTCGGTCCTTCCGCCTATCTGCTCGGGATTGGGTGGTTTTTCGCAACCGCCATCATCCTTGGCGTGGTCCTCGGCCGTTGGGCTGATTCGGCGACCGGTCTTGAGCCCACATTCACCCTGGTGGGCATGGTGCTTGGGCTTGTGGTCGCCCTCGGTGGAGGGTTCCGGATGCTCTGGCAGTTCCTGCACCGGCTCGGTGGCGAGCCCCCGGAGAAGAACGAGTGAAGCTCGCGAAGATCGGCATTGCCGCAATCCTCGTCATCGCCGTCCTGGCGGTCGGGCTCCTCGTTGCCAAGGGCCCGCAGCCCGAGATCATCGTCCCCGCGGAAGTGCTGACGAAGGTTGGCCCGCTCAACATCACGAACACGCTCGTTACGGCCTGGGTTGTGATGGCTTTCCTTATCATTCTCTCCGTTCTCGCCACCCGCTCGATGAAGCTGATGCCCTCCGGCGTGCAGAACTTCATGGAGGGCGTGGTCGGCTTCCTCCTCGCGCAGATCGAAGATGTGGCTGGAGCGAAGAACGCTCGCCGCTTCTTCGCCGTCGCCGCAACTATTTTCCTCTTCATCATCACTTCGAACTGGTTCGGCCTCCTTCCGTTCTTTAACGCCATCGGCAAGACGGAGGATGTCGGCTACCACATCTTCCACGAGATCGAGGTCCACGCCGAAAAGGGCGAAGCCTTCAAGGAAGCCGAGCATTTCGCAGGCTGGCTCCTGGACGGAGACCGCAGTCTCGTCTTCGCCAAGCCCAACGCCGATGACGCCGAGTTCGAGATTCCGGCGGGCGCCGGCGCTGGTGAAGCGCTCGATCACTACATCGTCTTCCTCGCCCAAACCTTCGCCGGCTACAAGCGAGTGGAGGGAGCGAGCCCGGAGATCGTCCTTCCCGAGGAAGTCCGCGAAGCGGCGGACATTTTGAGCAAGACGGCGGACGTACCGAAGCTCCTGTTCGCCGAGGATGGTGAACACGCGGAAGGCGAAGAGGGCGCGCATGGCGTGACGAGCCCGGCCCTGGGCCGGCCGATCACGGGTGTCAGCTTTGAGGATGGCCAGAAGTTCGCGCTGATCATCCCGTTCTTCCGCAGTGTCTACAGCGACCTGAACAATACGCTGGCGCTCGGCATCATCGCCTTTCTGGCGATCGAGTTCTGGGGCATTCAGGCGCTGGGCGCGGGCTACCTGAAGAAGTTCTTCAATTTGAACGGGATCATGTCGTTCGTTGGTATTCTCGAGCTGCTTTCGGAGTTCATCCGGATCATCAGCTTCACCTTCCGTCTCTTCGGCAACATTTTCGCCGGTGAAGTCCTCATTCTGATGCTCACGTTCCTCATGCCGTTCCTGATTGTGGACGTGATCTATGGGCTTGAGATATTCGTTGGTGTCATCCAGGCCGCCGTCTTCGCCCTGCTCGTCGTCGTCTTCGGGTCTATGGCCGTGGAGAGCCACGACGAGCACGATGAAGCCCATCACGACGCCCCGGCGCCGGATGGGCGCCCCGACCAAGGAGTTGCGCAGGCGCATTAGCGTCTGTTCACCAGTACACAATCGGCGCCACGCGGTGGAGCCACAATGGAGGGTCACTCAACCAGGGACGTACTCAGTTCTCTGCCGTTCCTGCTCGCGCTTAGTGATAACGGCGCGAAGGCCATCGGCGCCGGCATCGCGATGGGCGTGGGCGGCATCGGGCCAGCCCTGGCCATCGGCCAACTCGTCGGCAAGGCGATGGAGGC
>JANMTH010000420.1:0-4208 GCA_031390305.1 Thermoflexaceae bacterium | reverse complement strand
CGCGCCGCGGCGAACGCGAGGGGCTCAATCCATGGGAAGGGATTGTCGAGCGTGGCAGCGACGCTGACGGCGCCGTCCAGGCCGTTGCCCGTTCTGAGCGCGTCAGCGATGGCGTCGAAGCGGCCGCAATGGGAACGGAACCGCTCGACGGCGTAGTCGTTGGCCTGGCCGGTCGTCATCAGGAACTGCCAGTCGGAGGCCTGGAGCAGCAGGAGTTCGCGCGCCAGCTGTTGCTGGGCAGGGCCGTTGGAGGTGAGGAGCGCGGCGGCGATTTCCTGGCGCGCGCCGATCTCGGACCAGGTCCAGGCGGTGCCTTCGTTCAGCCAGGTGCGATGGTCGCCGCCCGCGCCCCATGACCCTTCAGGAAGGGTGATGCGCTGGCGCGCCGGCCGGCGGCGAACGGCTTCGCTGGCCGAGACGAGTTCGATCTCTGGATCCGTCGCCAGTTCGCGAAGGACGGCTTCGAGCCAGGGGATACCTTCGAGCCACCAGTGGCCGTAGAGCTCCGTGTCGTAGGCGGCGAGGATGAGGCCAGTCTCGCCGTGCTTGCGGCGGTAGCCATCGAGTTCCGCGCGGGCCACGCCGGCGTAGTGGCGGGCGTGTTCGCGGGCGCGTTGGAGCGCCGCTCCGGGGTCGTAGCCGGCCTTTTCGCCGAGGTCCACGCCGGGGCCAGTCACGCGCCAATAGTGGAGCCCCGAAAGGTCATCCTTCTTGTGGAACTCCCGGTAGACGGCGTCGCCGGGGTAGCCCCAGTCGGCGGACCAGACCTGCTGGCCGGTCCGCTCGTTCCGCGCAAGGACGGTCACGCTGGAATCGCCCGCCAGGTAGGCCTGGAAGGTGGTGCCGGGGCCGGGCGGAAGTTCCGGGGCAGGCTCTTTTTCGATGGGCATCGGAGGGTACGGGCCGACAGCGCCGCCAATCGCCTTGCCGTGTGCGCGGCCACCCTGCACCAGATGCGTTTCGACGAAGAAGACCTCGATTCCCGCCCCCTCCAGGACGCGTTCCAGGCCGGGTTCGTAGGCGCACTCCGGCAGCCAGAATGCGCGCGGCGCCCGGCCGAAGTTGCGGATGTGCGAGGCCACGCCCGTTCCCACCTGGAAGCGGACGGCGTTCTCGTTGTCGAGCAGTGGCAGGTAGCCATGCGTCGCCGCCGAAGTCGCGATCTCGATCTGCCCGCTCTCTTCGAGTTCCGCAAGGGCGCCCACGAAGTTACCGCCGATCTCGTCTTCATACAGTGCCCGGGAAGCGCTGTAGCGTTCCAGGTGGAAGCGGGCCGCCGCCTCCCGCTCGCCGCCGGCGAACCGCGCGAGATCGGCCCCGGCGCGCTCGATACGGTCGGCGAGGTAGGTTCGGAAGTGGCGATTCATGAGGCCGTCGCGCATCTGTTCGGCGAGAATGGGCGTGACGTTGATGGTCACGCCGAGCGGCCGAATCCCTTCGCGCGCGAGACGGCGGAAGGCGCCGAGCAACGGCAGGTAGCATTCCAGCATCGCTTCGTGGAACCACTCTTCGCCGTGCGGCCAGTCGCCAGCGAGGCGGCAGTACGGCATGTGGGTATGGAGGACGAAGGTCATGCTGCCGAGTGTCACGGGAAGCTCCTACGCCCAGAGTGCGAGACCGGTATCGGCGGGGTCAACCAGGTCGGGGTGATTCGGCGTGATGCGGACGGCGTACCCGATTCGCCCGCCACCTGGCGGCGTGAAGCTCCCCGTGTAGCGGCAGACGCCTTCTTCCGAAACGGACTCCAGGCTGAGCGGCGCCGCGCCAGCCGCGACGAGCGCGCCATCGGGACCGGCCGGCCCGAAGACGAGGGAGGCGAGGAGCGAAGAGGGCGGCAGCGAACCGGGATGGACCTGGGCCCAGACCGTGACCGGGGACTCGGGTGTGGGCGCCGGGTTGGCGCTGTCCTCGACGGAAAGGACCTTCAGCCCAGGCCAGCCTTCGCGCATGCGCCGCAGCCAGGCCGCCAGTTCGCGTGCCCGGCCCATGCCGTCTGCCCGAAGGGCCGACCACCGCTCGGCGGCCGGGACGTACGCCTCGGCGGCGTACTCACCGACCATTCGATGCGTGCTGAAGCGCGGCGCGAAGGCGGCGATCGACCGCTTCATCATGGCCAGCCACTCGCTCGGCAGGCCCCCTTCGCTCAGATCGTAGAAGGCGGGCACGACGGCCTGTTCGAGGAGTGCGTAGAGCGATTCCGCGTCGGCCGCGTCCTGGGCTTCCGAGGAGTCGTAGGCGCGGTGATCGCCGATCGCCCAGCCGAGTTCTGGCGCGAACGCCTCGGCCCACCAACCGTCCAGCACCGAGAGCTGGAGGGCGCCGTTGGCGACGGCCTTCATCCCGCTCGTGCCGCTCGCCTCAAGCGGCCGGAGCGGCGTATTCAGCCAGACGTCGCAGCCCTGGACGAGGGCGCGCGCGAGATCGACGTCGTAGTGTTCGAGAACGACAACCCTTCCCGCGATCCCTGGTTCGCGGCTGAACCGCACGACTTCGCGGATGAGCTGTTTTCCGGCTTCGTCCCTTGGGTGCGCCTTGCCGGCGAAGAGGAACTGCACCGGCCGTGCGGCGTTGTTGAGAATGGCCGCGAGCCGCGCCGGGTCCCTGAAGAGGAGCGTGGCCCGCTTGTAGGCGGCGAAGCGGCGGGCGAAGCCGATCGTCAGAACGTCCGGGCTGAGCGTCGCTTCGCCCTTGGACAGGTCGCCAGGGCCCAGGCGCGCCACCGACTCCCGGTGCTGGCGCCGGGCGCGCTCGACCAGCAGCTCGCGCTGCCGCTGGTGGGCCGACCAGAGTTCGCCATCCGGGATCTCGTACACGCGGCGCCAGTCCACGGCGTGGAGGGGGTCGTCGCGCCAACGTTCGCCAACATACTGGTCGAGCAGATCGCCGATCCGCGGCCCCACCCAGGTTGGGAGATGGACTCCGTTCGTGACGGCCCGGATCGGCGCCTGCTGATGGGGAACGGAGGGCCATGCCTCCTCCCAGAGCTGCTGCGAGACCTCGCGGTGGAGCATGGAGACGCCGTTCCGGAAGGCGCTGAGGCGGAGCCCGAGCATCGCCATCGAGAACGGCTCCTGGTCGTTCGCCGCGTCCATCCGGCCGAGGCCAAGAAAGGCGTGGTCATCCAGCCCCATGGCCTGGTAGTACCCTCCGAGGTAGCGGACGATGAGGTCCGGCGCGAAGAGGTCGATCCCGGCCGCTACCGCGGTGTGCGTTGTGAAGGCGGTGGCCGCCGCTACCGGGATCCGCGCCTCCTCGAAGCTGCAACGCTCCTCCTCCATGAGCAGACGGATGCGCTCTACGGCGAGCAACGAGGAGTGGCCCTCGTTCATATGGCAGACGCCCGGGAGGAGGCCCATGGCGCGGAGCGCGCGAATGCCACCGATGCCGAGGACCATCTCCTGCTGGATGCGGGTCTCGATGTCGCCGCCATAGAGCCGCGAGGCGATGGCCCGGTCCGCCTCGCTGTTCTCCGCAACGGCGGTATCCAGGAGATAGAGGGGCACCTGGCCCACTTCCAGCCGCCAGACGCCCACGACAACCTCGCGCCCGGGAAAGGGGACGGTGATCTTCAGCTCCTCGCCGGAGTCGTTCAGCACCGGGCGCATCGCATGGCTGGCGGGGTCGAGGTCGTGGTACTGCTCGATCTGCCAGCCGTCGGCCCCGAGGGACTGCTGAAAGTAGCCCTGGCGGTAGAGGAGGCCCATAGCGACGAGCGGGAGCCCGAGGTCGCTGGCCGATTTCACGTGGTCGCCAGCGAGGACACCGAGGCCCCCCGAGTAGGTCGGCAGGCTCTCCGTGAGCGCGAACTCGAAGGAGAAGTACGCGGCGACCTCCGCCGGCGCGGTCCCGGGCGGCGTTGGCGCGGGCGGCCGCGCAAGATAACCGCGGAGGGCCGTCTCGGCCGCGGTCAGCCCTTCGATGAAAGCGCTATCGCTGGCGCGAGCTTCCAGCGCCGGCCGGGGCATTCGCTGCAGGAGGAGGACGGGGTTGTGGCCCGTCTCCTCCCAGAGCTGGGAGCTAAGCCTCGCGAAGAGTGCGGCCGCGCCGGGACACCATGTCCAGTAGAGGTTTTGGCTGAGCGCCCGGAGCGGCTCAAGGGCCGCTGGGAGCCACGGTTCGACCGTCAGGGTTCTGGAGGCGCGCAGTCGCATCACCCCAGTGTACCGCGAGACCGTTACCTGTCCCTGGCGGCGGGCCGCTCCGATGGG
>JANMTH010000559.1:0-4219 GCA_031390305.1 Thermoflexaceae bacterium | reverse complement strand
TGTCGCTGCTCAGTGACTATGTCCGGTAAGTGTTCAGTGACTTTGTCACGACGGGATACTTACGCCAAGGGTGCGATGCTGGCGGGGGTGAGGTTGGTGAGCGCTTTGATGGCCTTGGGAATGACAAGGAGGCGAGCGGGTAGGAGCTTCGCGGGCAGGTAGTCGCCTTTGTAGAAGACGCTGTAGCGAGCATCGAGAGACTCTCGGATGGTGACCTTTGCCTTGGCGTAGCCAAGCCGGTTGGGTCCGGGAAGGATCTGGAAGAGCATGTCATGAAGGCGGACGACGTTGTCGTTGGCGACGACCCGCTCATGCTTGAAACAGAGGGCGGCATCGGCCTGTTTGGAGCGGAGGCGGGGCCGGTAGGCCATCCCAGGGGTCTCTGCTTCGACGGCGAAGCGCTTGTTGAAGCGAGCGAGGAAGGCCGGGAGAACGACGTTCGCCTGCTCGATCGTCGTAATCTCGGCGAGCCGCAACTCGCTGACGAGGCGGTCCTGGAGCGTGCCCCAGAGCCGCTCGACACGTCCCTTGGCCTGGGGCGAGTGGGCGGCGATGAGCTGAACGCCAAGCTCCGCCATGGAGCGCCCGAACTGGGTGGGAGAACGTCTCCCGGCGAGTTGTTCCTGCAGCGACTCCCCGTTTGTCGGCCAGAAGACGCTGTGACGGTCGCTGTAGATGGCGCCGGGCACGCCCGTCTTCAGAACGACCTGGCGGAGGAGGGCCATGTAGCCACGCGCGTCCTCCGTCGGCTGGAAGAGCAGGGCCGGCACCCTGCCGGTGGCGTCGTCGATAACGGCGAGGAGCGCAACCCGTGGGAGGTCCTTCCCAAACCAGTGGTGATGACTGGCGTCTATCTGAAGAAGCATCCCTTCCTGGGGATAGCGTTCCCTGCGCGAACGATGCTTCACCCTGCGCTGCTGCGGTCGAGGCGAACGGACTCCTTCCTCCGCAAGGATGCGCCCTAAGGTGGGGCGCGAAATCTGAAGGCCTTCGTGTTCACCGAGCAGCTCTGCCAGGTGAGCGTGGTTCACCCCTTCGTACCTTCCCCTGGCCAGTGCGAGGATCTGCTCGCGCACCGCCGGGCTTGTGGCATGGGCCGGCGCCCTGCCCCGGTTGCCATGGACGATCCCTCGCACCCCGAGGCGTTGATACGCGGCCGAAAGCCGCCTGAGCTGCCGCTCGCCCACCCCCACCAGCCCCGCTGCTTCCGCGACGGTCAGCATACCGGCGCCCACCTGGCCGAGCACGATCGCCCGCTGTTCGTCTTGTTTGCTCAAGGTCAGTCCATCTCCCATAGACGGACATAGTCACTGAGCAGTTAGCTCTGACGTTTTCACTGAGCAGCGACAGAGCGCATACCGCAGGTACCGGACGCGAACTACGCGTAGTATCATACTATCGATGCGAGACGAGAAGCGTCTGGCGAGACTCCGCGTCTCGATGAGCAGTGTTTCGCCGGATGAGCTCGCCAGCGTGCTGCACGACTGGGGTTCGAGCTTCAGCCGGTCCAGGGAAGCCATCACGTCTATCGCCATCCGCGGCTGAGGGAGAAGGTCTCGATCCCCCGGCGGAAGCCACTCAAGCCCGCGTACGTCCGGCTGGCGCTTGCTGCCATCGACCGGGTCAGGAGAGAGCCAGATGAATCTTGAACAGTATCTTCAACTGCCGTACCACCTTTCGGTCGTGCGAGACGAGGACGGCGCTGGCGAAGTCGCCTGGGTGTCATCGGTCGATGAGCTGCCGGGGTGTATCTCCCAGGGAGACACGGCGGAGGACGCGCTGGCGATGATTCGGGAGGCGATGGAGGCGTGGCTTAGGGTCGCCATCGCGCACGGCGACCCGATCCCGGAACCGCGCCGGCCGGAATCGTACAGCGGTCACTTCGTCCTTCGCCTCCCGGCCGGCCTGCACCAGCAGCTCGATCTTGGCGCGAAACGGGAAGGGACGAGCCTGAATCAGTACGCCGCGACACTCCTGGCGTGAGCTGTTGGTTGGAGCGGCGAGGTACTCCCTGAACGCGCCCGGCGGATACGTGCGAAGAGTTCGGCTTAGGACGAGCAGGCTCACCCCGGCCGAAGCGGTTGCATCTCGGTGCCGCGCCTCCTTTAGCCGGGGGCCGACTTAGCCCTGCCGCCCTACACCAGCTCCAGGGCTTCGCCCTTGTACTGGCGGGCGCCACGGCGGAGTTCGGTGGCTACGGATCGCGAAAAATGTCGTGCGTTCCGATGCGCTGCCAGATGATGTGCGAGTGTCCGGCCTTGGCCTCGGGACCGTACCGGAACGTTGCCCGGCCATCGGACGCCCACGTGAGTTCAAATACGCCCGGATGCCCCCCAAAGCACCCGAACCCGCAGCCCTGGGCGTGGCGAACCGGTTCGCAGATCGGCAACCAACTCCGCCACAGCACGAAGAAAGCGCACCTGCTGCGCGGGCGATAGCTTCAGAAATTCACGAACGAACCGGGGGTCTTCATCGTGCGTCGGCATCAGTCCCGGCGGATGCGGGCTGCGAGCGACACAAGGAACTCCTCATCGGACTCGTGGCGCGTCCCCACAAGCCCCGCCTTGAGATTGGCCTCGACCTCGTCCTCACCCCGCTGCCACTCCGGCGTCCAGTACCACCACTGGTCTGGTTCACAGCCGGCCAGCCGGAGCCAGAGGCCACCCTTCGTGACCTGGACATCGAGTTCTGCGCCAGGCTGCAACCCTAGCGACGCCGCAACCTCCGCCGGGATCACGACCTCGTTCTTCTTGTTCACCGTCACACGCGCCATCGCGACCTCCTCCTCCATCGTACCAGACCGGGCAGGGGCTAACCCGCGGCACGCTCGCCGTCCACCACCCGCCCCAGCACCGCGCCCGCTTCCTGGGCGCATTCATTCCTTACTTCGCGTTCCCTCTCTCGCCCTAAACCAGCTCGAGCGCTTCGCCCTTGTACTGGCGGGCGCCGCGCCGGAGTTCGACGAGCTTTCCGAGCTTGACGACGCAGTCATCGACGCCCTTGGCGCCGTTCAGGGCGTCGAAGCTCTGCATGCCGCAGACGTTGCAGGAGCCATGGTGGCAGTCTGGCACGGTCTGGACGCTGTGGACATCGCGCCACTGGCCCCGGAGATAGCTCTTGGTGACGCCGGAATCGATGTGGTCCCAGGGCAGGGGGTCGTGCGTGTCCCATTCGCGGTGGGCGAACCAGGAGGCATCGACGCCGGCCGCCGCGAAGGCCTCGCGCCAGATGTTGGCGCGGAAGTACTCGCTCCAGGCGTCGAACTTGGCGCCCCGGCGCCAGGCCTCGTAGACGCCGACGGCCACGCGCCGGTCGCCGCGAGAGAGGACGGACTCGAGGAAGCTATCCTCGGGCTGATTCCAGGAGAATTCGACGCCCGCCGCCCGGCAGCCGTCGCGGAGGAGCTGGTGCTTGGGGGCGAGCTCTTCGGCCGTGTCCTGCCGGGCCCATTGGAAGGGGGTATGCGGCTTGGGAACGTGGTTGCTGGTGCTGACGCGGACGCGTGCCCGGCCGCCGATATGCTTGCGCCCGATGGCCTTCACCTTCCTGCCCATCTCGATGATCCCGGCGACATCGTCCATCGTCTCCGTGGGGAGGCCGACCATGTAGTACATCTTGATCCCGGTCCAGCCGCGCTCGAAGGCGTTTTCGGCGGCACCGAGGAGGTCGTCCTCGCTGACGAGTTTGTTGATCGCGTTGCGGAGCCGCTGGCTGCCGGCCTCGGGGGCGAGGGTGAGGGTGTGCTTCTTGCCGTCGGCGACGGCGTTGGCGACATCGACGGAGAAGCTATCGACGCGGGTGCTGGGGATGCTGATCTTCAGCTTCGGGAAGGCGGCCGTGAGCTGCTGAACCATCGGCACGATCTGGCTGTGGTCAGTGGTGCTCAGGGAGAGAAGGGAGAGCTCGTCGTACCCGGTGTTCAGCATCAGCTGCCGGGCGGCCTCGACGACCTCTTCGGGGCTCCGTTCGCGGGTCGGCCGGTAGATCATGCCGGCCTGGCAGAAGCGGCAGCCCTGGGTGCAACCCCGCTGGATCTCGACGGCGGCGCGGTCGTGGACCGTCTGGAGGAAGGGCACAATCGGCTTCACGAGCGCGGGCGGGAGGGTCTCGACGATCCGCCGCTTAATCGCCTTCGGCGCATCGGCGACCTGCGGTTCGAGGGCGGCGAAGTGGCCCGCGGCGTCGTAGCGAGCTTCGTAAAACGACGGGACGTACACCC
>JANMTH010000557.1:0-3090 GCA_031390305.1 Thermoflexaceae bacterium | reverse complement strand
GATCTACGCGGGGCTTATCGATGTCATGGTCATCGATCAGAAGGACCGCGCGCTCGCCCCGGCCGTGGAGGCGCTCGGTATGCGCTGCGTGGTGACCGATACGTTCATGGTCGATGACGCGGCGAAGGCGGCGCTGGCGGCCAGCGTCGTCGCCACGAAGGGCCTGTAGCGGCGTGACGCTGCGTGCGAGGGTTCCCGTGAACCGGCTGCACCGCGCGAAGGGGCGGCTGGCGGGCGTGCTTACGCCCGATGAGCGGCGGACGCTGAGCCTGTTGACGCTCGACGCCGTGGTGGAGGCGGCGATCGGCGCCGGGTTGGAGGTGGTGGTGGTGACGCCCGACGTGGGTGTTCGCGACCACCTCGCTGGACGGGCGGCGGCCGTGATGGACGAAGATCCGGCCCTTCGCGGCCTGAACGCACAGCTCGCTCGGGCGCTTCAGGGCCTGGACGATGCGGTCATCCTGCATGCGGATCTCCCGCTAGCCGCGGCCGAGGCGCTGGAGGCGTTCCTCGCTGGTTCGCTGCCGGCGCCGTCGATCACGGTTGCGCCAAGCGGCGATGGTGGAACGAACGTTATGCGTCTGCGCCCGCCGGGCTTGTTCGAACTCGCCTATGGGTTCGGGAGCTGCGCCCTGCACGTGGCGGCGGCGAAGGCGGCCGGGATGGGGGTGGCGATCGTCGAGACGGCCGGGTTAGCGATGGACCTGGACCAGCCAGGGGACCTTGTGGCGCTGCTCGGCTCGGCGGAGGGGCGGGAGTGCCCGGCGGGCCGCTACCTGCGCGCCATCGGCCTGCTGGAGCGCCTGGAGCCCTGAAACGCCACGAGCCCGCGGCAATCCGCCGCGGGCTCGCAGGGATGTTCGGTGTGGCCGGCCTAGTTGATCTTGTCCGAGGCGACGACAGCGATATAGCGAATCTCGGGCAGTTCGGCGCCCGCCGTGAGGTTCAGGCTGGTGGTCGTATAGGCCGATGGCACGGTCGATGTCTGGGTGGCGAACCTGCCCTTCGCGCCCTGGAACGGGGCGAAGTAGAAGCGGATCTGGCGGCCGCTGACACCGCAGCCGGGCGTCTGGGATTCGGAGACGACCTCGACGGCGTAGTCCTTGCCGGAGCCGCCGCCGCCGTTCGCCGCGCCATCAATGACGGCTGTGGCGCCGCAGGTGGTGCCGGTGGTGCCGTTGACCACGATGGAGGCGACGGGTTGGCCGAGGGGCATGCCGCCAGGGACGGCGCCGTAGTACAGCACTACGGGTGGGGATGGAGGGGGCTGAGCCATCACGGCCATCGGGATGCCATAGAGGGCGCCCGCCGCAAGGAGCGCACCGAAGACGTAGCGTCGCTTCATGTTGCCTCTTTCGGGGAACAGGTCCCCGTGATTGAGAGTATGAGCGCCCGGATCTCTGGGCAAGACGGGAAACCCCGCTGGGCCCGCCACGGGGGATTGTTTACCGACAGTTTACGAGTACGCGCATTTGTGATGGGTTGGGAGGTTGGCCGTGGCCTCAGCGGCCGCCGCGAGAGAGGACGAAGAGCCCGTGGCCCTGTTCACCGCGTTCGTAGCTCATGACCATGCGGGCCATCAGGTCGAGCTGGGCGAGGTAGCCGCGGCTGCCGTACCGGCCTTCGAAGTGGGGACGGCGGCGGACGAGTTCGGCTTCGGCCCTGCGCCAGGCCTGCGTTGCCTCGAGGGAGAGCGGCTTGTGGGCGGCCAGGTTCCATCCGTACTCGGCCCATTCGTCGAGGAACGATTCGAGGCCGCCACGGTTGTCGGTTGGGACTTCGCAGCAGAGGCAGAGGGTGGCTTCGGGGGCGGCGACGCGGCTCAGTTCGCGCGGGGCGAGCGGGCTATCCAGCGCCCAGACGGATTGGAACGCCCCCGAGGCGAAGGGGAGCCGCTGGTTGGCGGCGGCGGCCCAGGAGACCGCGGCTCCGCCGGAGGAAGCCCGGCCAGCGCGGAGGAAGTCGGTGTTCACGTCGCTGGCGAAGGCCCGGACGGCCAGCCGCGCGGCGGCCAGCCGGGCCGCCGAGCCGATGAAGCAACCAGCGTCGAGCATCGCCTCGCCCGGCCGCAGCTTCGAACGTTCGAGGAGCCAGCCTGTCGAGTCCGCTCCGCCGACGTGGGTGTGTTCGCCGAGGAAGTCGATCCACCAGACGGCGTACTCGCCGGTCAGGGCTTCAAAGGGCGTCACCGGACGATTGTAGGCCGGGAACGGCCCAGGCTCAGCGGCCGGCCTTCGAACGCTTCGCTTCCATATCGACGGCCAGTACGTCGCAATCGAAGGTGCTGCCGAAGTGGAACGTGAAGTACTCGGCGACATCGGAGATCGAGACCTGTTTGCCCATCTCGTGGCTCAGACTCGTCATTTCGACATCTTCCATTCCGCAGGGGTTGATCAGGTCGAAGTGGCTCATATCCGGCTCGACGTTCAGGGCGATGCCGTGCATCGTGACCCAGCGGCGGACGTTGATCCCGACCGAGGCGATCTTGCGGCCGCCGACCCAGACTCCGCGAGCGCTGGCGACGCGCTCGCCATGGACGCCCCAATCGGCGAGGACGCGGATGACGGTCTCTTCGAGCCCGGTGACGTAGTCGAGGACGCTCAGGTTCCAGCCCTTGAGGTCGATGATGCCGTAGGCGACGAGCTGGCCAGGGCCGTGGTAGGTGATATCGCCGCCGCGTTCGGTCGGGACGATATCGATGCCGTAGGTGGCGACGACATCGGCGCCGACACGGAGGTCGGGTTCTGGATGGCCGCGGCCGAGGGTGATGACGGGACGGTGCTCGGTGAGCAAGAGCGAGTCTTCGCCGCTGCCTTCGCGGCGCTGGAGTTGCAGGCGCTGCTGCAGGGCATGGGTTTCCCGGTACCCGGTGGTCCCGAGTTGATAGACCTTGATCGAACGCGTCTCAGCCACTGGTCGCCTCCTTGCGGCGGGGCACTCCCGGTGTGAGCCGGGGGAGCGGTATTGGCGGGGAAGCTTCCCCAAGTCTACGCGGCCAGGAGCGCGTACGGAGCCTCAACGAGTTCGCGGACCCGTCCGAGGAAGACCGCCGCCTCGTGCAGGCTGATCGCGCCGGGGGAGTAGGCGAGG
>JANMTH010000374.1:0-4405 GCA_031390305.1 Thermoflexaceae bacterium | reverse complement strand
ATCCCCTTCATTCCCGCCCGCTTCGCCAGGTCCAGGAAGAGGGCGAGGTCGAGCACCAGTGGTGCGGCGAGGATCGAGTCGCGGCAGAGGAAGTCGATCTTGATCTGCATCGGGTAGTTCAGCCACCCGAAGATGTCGATGTTGTCCCACCCCTCCTTGTTGTCGCCCCGCGGTGGGTAGTAGTTAATCCGGACCTTGTGGTAGACCTCGCCGTAGAGTTCCGGATGCAGTTCTGGCTGGAGGATGTGTTCGAGGACGCCGAGCTTCGACTCTTCCTTCGTCTTGAAGCTCTCCGGGTCGTCGAGGACCTCGCCATCGCGGTTGCCGAGGATGTTCGTCGAATACCAGCCGGCGAGGCCGAGCATCCGCGCCTTAATCATGGGCGCCAGGACGGTCTTCAGGAGCGTCTGGCCGGTCTTGAAGTCCTTCCCGCAGATCGGGACGCCGCGGTCGTTGGCGAGCTTCACGATTGCGGGGACATCGACGGTCAGGTTCGGCGCCCCGTTGGCGAAGGGGATGTCCTCCATCAGGGCGGCATAGGCGTAGACCATCGATGGGGCGATCGTCTGGTCGTTCGATTCCAGGGCGAGCTCGAAGTCCTCGAGGTTGGCGTGGGAAGGGCCTTCCTCCATGAAGATCTCGGTGGAGGCGGCCCAGATGAGCACCAGGCGGTCGCAGCCGTTCTGTTCCTTGAAGTTCCGCATGTCCTGGCGGATGAGGTTCGCGAGATCCATCTTCGTTGGCGCCGACTTCACGTTCGTACCGGTCAGTCGCTTCACATAATACTGGTCGAAGACGGCAGGCATCGGCGTGATCGATTTCAGGAAGTCGGCGATCGGTTCGATGTGCTCGTGACGGTCGAGGACGCCTGCCTTGCGGGCGGCTTCGTAGGCGTTGTCGGGAATCGGGTCCCAGGCGCCGAAGACGAGCTGGTCGAGCCCGGCGAGGGGGATGAAGTCCTTGATCAGCGGGCTGCGCTTATCGGTTCGCTTGCCGAGGCGGATGGTGCCCATCTGCGTCAGCGAGCCGATCGACGGCCCGCCACCGCGCCGGGCGTGTTCGACGCCAGCGATGAAGGTAGTGGCGACGGCGCCGAGACCGACGAGGAGGATGCCGAGGCGTCCTCCTGCCGGGTCGATTTCGCGGACGGGGGCGGCGGTGAAGTCTTTCGGTTCCAGAATGATTCCTCTCGATCGGGCCAGGGAAAGCAGGGGCCCTTGCCATTGGGACGGGATGCGACCGATGGTCGCCCAGTGTTGGATGGTGCTCTGGCGCTTGCCGAGGAGCGCGGCCAGCGCCGACTGACCCCCGAAGCGGCGGATGATGCGCTGCGCGGGGTTGGTTGCGATCTGCTCCATGGATGTCCACTCTAACGATATTTTCGTTAGTGCGCCCGAAAGCCCGCGGCATCTTTACGTTAGCCGGTGGCTTATGCCTCCGCGACGGCGTCAGCGCTCCAGGCGGAGCAGCGGTTGGCCTTCCTCAATGATATCGGTGGCCGCCACCAGGATCTTCGTAACGGTCCCCCCGAACGGGCTTTCGACCGGAATCTCCATCTTCATCGACTCCATGATCAGGAGTTCGGTCCCTTCCTCGACGGTGTCGCCAGGGCTTACGAAGATCTCCATGATGGCGCCGGCCATCGGCGCGGGGACATCGAACGAAGCCATGGTGCCTCCAGGGTGCGGGTCACGGGTGGTGGCGCAGTTATACGGGCGGTTCGCCGTGTGCGCATGTCAAGAGTCCAGACCTGGGGAGAGGGCGAAGGGCCGATGAGGGCTCCGCTTCGTGGGCTTCGTGCCTTTGTGGTTCAGAGACAGTGCCGGAAAAGCAGGAAGGCGTCCCTTGCGGAACGCCTTCCTGGTGCTGGAGGAACGTCTGTCACGAGCGCACGGTCCGAGCGGTATGGTGCGCTTTCGCGCCTCTGCCTGCCTCGGCCCTACCGTACCGGCCGGCTCGACACCCGGCCGCCAGTGGTCTGGCGACGCCAGCGGCGCGGGCTTGCCACCTTGCGGCGGCTTCCGGCCGGAAAGTCCGGCTGGAAATCCGGAACTCCCCAGGGGACCGTGACGGCGCCTGGCTTTCACCCGCGCACGCCACCGGTGGCTCATGACCACCCCGCCTCCAACGAATGGAAGACTATGGGCTGGAGCGCGGACGGTACAGGCTGTTATGACGCCTCCGGGGGCGCATTCACGAACCCTTGACGCCGCTCGCCGGTTACGTTCCGCGCCACTCTCGCGGACCGCGTCTGGCACTGAGCACGCCTCTCCGCTTTATCGTCGCCTCTTTGCTCTCGCCCCACCGTTACGTTCCGCCGGGCGTTCGCTACACTTCGTTCGAACCAGGGAAGGAGGCCCTTGATGTCCGTCGTGCCCTACCTCTGCTCCCCGGACGCGAGCGCGGGGTTCGCCTTCTATGCTGCCGCCTTCGGCGCGATCGAACATTCGCGGTGGACCGACACCGCTACCGGCAAGGTTGGCCACGGCGAGTTCTCGATCGGCGATTCGCACTTCTACATTTCGGATGAATGGCCGGAAGGCAACGTCTATGCCCCCAATCGCTACCCGGGATCGACGATCGCCTTCGTGCTCGAATCGACTGACCTCGATGCGACCTGGGCGCGCGCCGTCTCGGCCGGGGCAACGGTGAGCCGGGCGATCACCGAAGAGCCTGACGGGCGCCGCGGCGGCTGGCTGATCGACCCTTCGGGCTACCGCTGGGGGATTAACGCTCCCTCCCCTGAACTTTCGAAGGCGGAGCTCAACGCGCGCATGGAAGGCGCATACACGATCACGTGAGCGGTGTCTGCGGGCACCGTGCACCAGGACGACCTGAACGCCGGGTGCTTCTATACTGCGCCGCATGCCCATTCCACCCGCCGCCCCAGGGTCCGTGGCCCGGTACGACTTCGATGTCGCCGTCGTTGGTGGTGGCGTGGCCGGCCTCTGCGCGGCCATCTCCGCTCGCGAGGCCGGCGCGGAAGTCGTCGTCATCGAGAAGGCGCCGCGCGACCAGCGCGGCGGGAATACACGCTTCGCCGATGCCCAGATGCGCTTCCCCCACGAAGCCGACGAATTCGGGACGCGCGACTACACGGCCGACGAGATGTTCGCCGACCTCATGCGGATCTCCCGCGGCCGCGCGAACCAGGACCTCATCCGGACGCTGTGCGACAACGCTCGCGACACGGCGGAGTGGTTGACGGCGATGGGTCTCGAATGGGAGGCCGGCTACCCGCATACCGCTGGCTATCGTCGCAGCCCGAAGTCCGGCGGGCTGGGCCTCGTGGACCTTCTCCACCGCCGCCTGGAGGGCATGGGTGTTGCCGTGAGCTACGAAACGGCCGCCATCGACCTTATCGTCGATGAGCACCGCCGCGTCCGTGGGGTTCGCTGCCACTCGCCCGAAGGCGTAGTCGATATCGAAGCCGGAGGCGGAGTCATCCTCGCTTGCGGCGGCTTCCAGGCCAACGTGGAGATGCGGACGCGCTACCTCGGCCGGTTCGCCGACTCCCTCATTCTTCGCGGCAGCCGCTACAACACGGGCGAGGGGCTGGTGATGGCGATGGCCGCTGGCGCCGCCCCCGCCGGCCAATGGGGCGACTACCACTCCGCCGTTCTCGACGCCCGCTCACCCCGGATCGAGTGCGGCGTGACCGCCCTCTACAACTACCAGATGGGCATCTTCATCGACAAGGAAGGCAACCGTTTCCTGGACGAGGGCGAGGACTTTCGCGACCACACCTACGTCAAGTTCAGCAAGTTCATCGTCGAACAGGCGGGCGGCGAGGCGTGGTGCGTCTTCGACCAGCAGGCCTACCAGCGGGAAGAGTTCGCCCGCGCCTGGCGGCCCGTCGGGCCGCCGATCATCGCTGAAACGCTCGAGGACCTGGCACGGCGGATCGATGTGCCGTTTGCGGCGCTCGCCCGGACGATCGATGGCTTCAACGCCGCCGTCCAGCCCGGCGAGTACGACCTCGACCGGCTCGACGGCAAGCGGACCGTGGGTATCACACCGGCGAAGAGCAACTGGGCCTTGCCCCTCGATACGCCGCCCTACGTCGCCATCCCGGTCACGGGTGGCATCACCTTCACCTTCGGCGGCCTGAAGTGCGACACCACCGCCCGCGTAATCGACACGCGCGGGCAGGTGATGGCGGGCCTCTACGCCGCCGGTGAGCCGATGGGCGAGATCTTCTACTACAACTACCCGGGCGCCAGCAGTGTCATCCGCGGCGCCGTCTACGGGCGCATCGCCGGGCGGTACGCGGCCGCGCGGCCGTAGGGGTGAGTCCGCGCGCGGAGCGTGGGCTGGCCCGGCCGGGCGGACGACGGCGTGCCTCCCGCGGCGGCCTGCTCGTTGTCTTCGTGTGATCCGCCGCCCGCAGGAGCAGGGAAGGATC
>JANMTH010000360.1:0-4710 GCA_031390305.1 Thermoflexaceae bacterium | reverse complement strand
GGGGTGGCGACCGATGTGACGGAGCGGCGCCGGGCGGAACAGGCCATGATGCAGTCCCAGAAGCTGGAGAGCCTGGGAATTCTCGCTGGCGGCGTGGCTCACGACTTCAACAACCTGTTGGTGGGCATCCTTGGCAATGCCGGCCTCGCCCTGATGGATCTCACTCCCACTTCGCCGCTCTACGAGACGGTCAAGGATATCGAACGCGCGGGGCAGCGCGCGGCCGAACTGGCCCGCCAGATGCTGGCCTACTCGGGCAAGGGCAAGTTCATCGTCCAGGAGATAGAGCTCAACGAGCTTGTCGGGGAGATGAGCCAGCTCTTGCGCGCTTCCATCGCCCGCGGCGCCGTACTTCAGCACCAGTTCACGCCCGGGCTGCCTCTGGTCACGGTCGATGCCACGCAGGTGCGCCAGGTGGTGATGAACCTCGTGGTCAACGCCTCGGATTCGTTGAACGAAGGTATGGGCGCGATCACCGTCACCACAGGCCTGATTCACGCCCGCCCTGGCGAGTTGGTAGGGGCCTACTACGCCCCGGATTTCCGCGAAGGGGACTACGTCTTCCTTGAGGTGGCCGACACCGGCGGCGGGATGACGCCCGAGACGCGAGAGCTGATCTTCGACCCGTTCTTTACGACGAAGTTCACGGGACGCGGCCTCGGGCTTGCGGCCGTTCTCGGCATTGTCCGGGGTCATCGCGGCGCCATCCATGTCTCGAGCGAGCCTGGCGCGGGGTCACGGTTCCTCCTGCTTCTGCCAGCGGCTACGGACGCCAGCCGGGGCGCCAACGCCGTCGGAAGCGCGCCGCGGGCACCGCGCGCGTCTGGCGCGGTCATCGTCATCGACGACGAGCCGACGGTGCGAACGATCACATCGCGGGCGCTCGCCGCAATGGGCTATACACCGCTCACGGCCGAGGCAGGCGGCGAGGGGCTCGCCCTTATCGACGCGCGGGCGCCAGTCGTGGCCGCCGTACTGCTGGACATGACGATGCCGGGCATGGACGGCGCGGCCGTCCTCACCGCCATCCGCAAACGGTGGCCAGTCCTCCCCGTCATCATTATGAGCGGGTATAGCGAACAGGTCGCGCTGGAGCGCATCGATAGCGCCGCGATCAGCGGCTTCATCCAGAAGCCGTACGACCTGGAAACCCTGCGGCTGACCCTGGCGGCGGCGATCGACGGCGAGGTTGCCACCGCCGGAGCCGGGTAGCGGCGCAGCCCGCCGGTTGGAGGCGCGGGACGCTCGCGAAGCTCCAGAGGGCGACCGCCAGAACAACCGTCCGCTCTATACTCCCTCCATGCCACCGGGTGACGACCGCTTTCTCGCTCCCGCGCCGATCAGCGACGACGTGGAGATCGAAACCTCGCTCCGGCCGACGGCGCTCGAGGATTTCCCTGGCCAGGAGCGGGTGAAAGAGAACCTCCTGATCGCGATCGAGGCCGCGCGCCAGCGCGGAGACGCGCTCGACCACCTGCTCTTGTACGGCCCGCCGGGCCTGGGGAAGACGACGCTCGCGAACATCGTCGCGAGGGAGATGGGCGTGGCGATCCGGACGACGAGCGGCCCGGCGATCGAACGCCCGGGGGACCTGGCGGCGATCCTGACGAACCTCAAAGAGCACGACATCCTCTTCGTCGATGAGATTCACCGCCTCTCAAGAACCGTCGAAGAGATCCTCTACCCGGCGATGGAGGATTTCGCCCTCGACCTCGTCATCGGCAAGGGCCCGGGCGCCCGATCCGTCCGTCTGGCGATGCCGAAGTTCACGCTCGTCGGTGCGACGACGCGGTATGCGATGGTGAGCGCGCCACTGCGCGACCGTTTCGGCGCGGTCTACCGGCTGGATTACTACGACGCCCCAACGCTCGCCCGGATCGTCTACCGCTCGGCGGGGATCATCGGCGTCGATCTGCCGGCGGACGCGGCCCACGAAATAGCGGCGCGCTCCCGCGGGACGCCGAGGATCGCCAACCGCATCCTCCGCCGCGTGCGCGACTACGCTCAGGTGCGGAGCGATGGCCGCGTGACGCTCGAAGCGACGCGAGCCGCGCTCGAACTCCTTGATGTCGATGTCCTGGGCCTCGATGAGACCGACCGGAAAGTCCTCGACTGCATCATTCGGAAGTTCGACGGCGGTCCCGTCGGGCTGGAAACCATCGCCGCCTCGATCGGCGAAGAGTCGGACACGATCATGGATGTCTACGAGCCGTTTCTGCTGCAGCTCGGGTTCCTGCAACGAACGCCCCGTGGAAGGATGGTGACGAGTGCCGCGTACCGGCATCTTGGCCTCCCCATCCCCCGCCTGAACCCGGCCGCCCAGCAGGCGCTCTGGGGCGCCAGCGAAGAACCGGAAGGAGAACCAGAAGCATGACCAGGAACGTTGCGTTCGTCCTCTTCGATGGCCGAAGAGCTCGATTGGATCGGCCCACTCGAAGTCTTCGGAGTCACCTCGCAGATCGTGAAGGACTCCTGCAAGGTCTACACCGTTTCCGAAACGGGGGGACAGGTGACCTGCGCGAACCGTGTTCGCGTGGTGGTGGATTACGGCTTCGCCGATTGCCCGAAGCCGGACATCATCGTCATCCCCGGTGGTTACGGCACGCGGAAAGAGATGGAGAACCCGGCCATGCTCGAATGGCTTCGGACCGCCTCCGCCTCCGCCGAACTGACGACCTCCGTCTGTACGGGGGCGCTGGTGCTCGCGTCGGCAGGGCTGCTGGAGGGGAAGCGGGCGACCACCTGGTTCGGCGTCCGCGCCGACCTCGCGAATTTCAAAGATGTCACACCGGCGGGCCCGGAGGAGCGATGGGTCGATGAATGGCCCGTGATCACGGCCCAGGGCGTCTCGGCCGGCATCGATATGGCCCTCCACGTCGTCGGTCGGCTCTGGTCGCCAGAGACGGCGCGGCGGGTGCAGCAAGTCATCGAGTACTTCCCCGCGCCACCCTACCAGGACGTGCCGATCCCGGAGGTGGCCGTATGAGCCGCCAGAACATCTCCTCCGGCGGCCCGTGGGAGGCCGTCGTTGGCTACTCGCGGGCCGTGAGGATCGGGAACACGGTCGCCGTCTCGGGGACTACCTCGGCCAACCCGGATGGCACGATTCACGGCGTCGGCGACCCCTACGAGCAGGCGCGGCGTTGCTTCGAGATCATCGAGCGCGCCCTGGCCGAGGCCGAGGCGGCGCTCAGTGACGTCATCCGGACGCGGATGTACGTCATCGATATCAGCCAGTGGGAGGAGGTCTCCCGCGCCCACGCCGAGTTCTTCGCCGAGGTCCGTCCGGCCGCCACGATGGTCCAGGTGAGCGCCTTGATGACGCCCGAGATCCTCGTCGAGATCGAAGTGGACGCGGTCCTCGCGGGCTGAGGGGCGGGGCGGTGGCGTGTCGTGACAACCTGACCTGATCGGGTCACAATTGTCCCATGCGCACCGTGATGATCTCCGACCTCAAGGCCCACCTCAGCCAGTACCTCGACGAGGCCCGGAACGGCGAAACGATCGTCGTCTGCGACCGGAAGACGCCGATCGCCCGGCTTGCGCCGCTGCAGACGGACGAGGAGCGGCTGCTGGGCGTCCAGCCCGCCACCCAGCCCGCCTCCATGGCGTCCTCCGTGCGGCGGCTGAGCCGGCCGTTCGCGGCCGCTCCGCCGATTCGAATTCGCTGGGCGCAACGGCCCTTCCCGGATGGCCCGATTCCGAAGGGAGTGAAGCCGCTCGTACCAACCGACTCCCTGGCGTGGCTCCTTGAGGATCGGGGCGACCGGTGATCGTCTGCACCGATTCCTCCGTAGTCAGCCGCCGGTTGCCGTAGGAGCCGGGAGAGCTCCGTGGATGGGAGACGTGGGAGCGTGCGGCATCGTGTGGGCTCCTGCGCGTCGAGGTTCGGAGGACGATCAACCGTGGCCGGCTTGAGGGCCTGCTTGACGATGAGCGGGTGGCGGCGCTCATCGAAGCGCTCACCGGCTTCGAAGAGATCCTCGACTGGGTTGAGATCGACGATCTGCTCCTGGCCCGCGCCGGCCAGCCCACGGCCACGCATATCAAGACGCTCGACGCCATCCACCTCGCCGCCGCTGACGCCTATCGGGAACAGCTCGGGCGGCCAGTGATCTTCGCGACCCACGACCGCCAGCAGGCGCTCGGAGCACGCGCCCTCGGCTTCGAGGTTATCGGCGTGGAGCTATGAGAAGGTACGCGATCGTCATCGAAAACGCCGGGCCGAACTTCTCGGCCTACGTGCCGGACCTTCCCGGGTGCATCGCAACCGGGCGCACGCTGGACGAAACCGAGCGGGAGATTCGGTCGGCTATCGAATTCCACATACGGGGTCTCGTAGAAGACGGGCTCCCGGTACCCGCGCCGAACAGCATGGTCGATTACGTCGAGGTCGCCGCCACCGGGTAGCGACAGGTTCGCGACACAGAAAACCTGGGCGCTAGCGTTGCTCCCGTTCGAACCTCAGAAGATCGGGTTGACGATGATCGCCTGTTCCCGCGACGGGCCCACGGAGATGAGGTCTACGGGACACTGCAAGAGCTGTTCGACGCGCTTGATGTAGGCCTGGGCCTGAGGCGGCAGGTCGTCGAAGTTGCGTACCTCGGTCGTTGGGGTCATCCAGCCCGGGTGTTCTTCGTAGATCGGGACGACGCGGTTGAGGACGGATTCGCGGGATGGGAGGGTATCGATGATCTCTCCATCCAGCTC
>JANMTH010000298.1:0-2362 GCA_031390305.1 Thermoflexaceae bacterium | reverse complement strand
CCCAGCGAGAACACGCCGGCCGGCTCCGTGACCCGGAACGCCGCGTAGAAGCGTGTGGCGGGCGTAAGTACCGTGGCGAGGGCCCCCCGCGCCTCTGCCTCAGTCACCCACGTCCCCTGGCATCCGACGTTGGGGAAGACGCGCATCGGTGCGCCCGCGACAGCCCCTTCGCGGCACTTCGGCGCCGAGCCGATGCCCACGGGGTCAGGCTCACAGGCGAGGGGTCGGAAATCCATGTTCGCGATGAACCCGTCGATGTCCTGCGCGTAGACGAGCTTGAGGATGTTATCGATCGGCGCCTGCCCGGTGAGGAAACCGCGATCGAAGCCGCCCGGTGATTGGCGGGGCGACGCGCTGGTCGATGTGGACGTTGGCGACGCCGAGCCGCCCTGAGAGTCGCCGGGCGGCGCGCTGGTCGACGTGGACGTTGGCGACGCGGCGGGCCCGGCGGCCTCATCCCCGCCGCCGCAGGCCGCCAGCCCGAAGGACACGAACACAGCGATAACCAGAACCGCGCCCAGGGCTCCCATCACGCGACAAAAGGGATCATCCTTCGGCGATTCATATTGTTTCTCCATTTTCGTGACTTGGTTTTCGACCTAGTAGAGCACTACCCGTGACGAGCATAGGCGCATCCCTAGAAGTTGAAGAGTGCCAGGCCCCCCAAGACTGTGTGGGGGCATGGCGAGTATAACGCTGGCGGCGCGCGATATGTTCCCCATCCGGAGGCGGGTTCAGAGTGGGTTCAGAACCTGGGCGCTCGGCGTTCGTGCAAACGGCCCAGGGTAGTTCGGGCGTCCGCGCCCGCTGAGGGGCGCGCCTACCTCTCGCGTACCGTGTGTCGGCGATGGTTTGGGGAGGTAGGCGGCCGCGGTGGGCCGCGTGTACGGGCGGGGGTCTTCCCAAGCGCTGGGAGAACGGGCATAGTGCGCGAAACCAGCGGGATGCAGACGATGAACGCCTTTCCAGCTCTCTTCTCGGCGGCGCGAGTGCGCTCGGAACTGACCCAGGCCGAACTGGCCGCGAAGATCGGTGTGAGCGCGGCGACGATCGCGAGCTGGGAGACGGGTCGGCGGCTGCCGAGCGGGTCGGCGCGTGGGCGGGATTGGCGGCAGGTGATCATCGAGGCGTGCGATGTGATCCACGCGGATGCGGAGGAGCTGAACGCGATGCTCGCGGCGCTCGAGTTCTCGCTGGTGCCGCCGGAACGGGTGGCGCCCCTGCTCGACCGGCGGAAGCCGCTGGCGGTGATTCGCGATGAGTGCCGTTCGTACCCATGGGTGTCGCTGGCGATGAACGAGGACTTCGAGGTGGTGGCCTGGAACGATGCGGCGAACGATCTTTCCGAGCTGGACTTCGCGACCGACCTGGCGCAGCCGGGCGAACGGAACCTGTTACGGATGGCGCTTTCGCGGCACTACCGGGAGAAGCTGGTCAACTGGGAAGAGGTTATCGGGATCATGGTGGCGATGTGGAAGACGGCGAACACGGATCTTTTTTCGCAGAACACGACGCCGTACTTCCGGAATCTGTTCGACTTTGTGATCACGAATCACCAGCCGGAGCTTCCGATGCTCCTGAAGCTTTGGAACGAGACGGCGCCCTTCGTAGAGGGCCAGAGCGGCGAGTGGCAGTCGCAATGGCGGACGAGCGATGAGACCGCGCTCCTGTTTAACAACCGGATCACATCGTGGAGCGAGTTCGACGGTGTCTCGGCCTTCGACTGGCAGCCGGCGAACGCCGAGACGTGGGAGTGGATGGAGGCGAGACGGCGAGCACGGGAGGCCGCAGCCCGGAGCGCTGAGGCCGAGACCGAACAGCCAGGGGCGGCGAGCGCCCGCGAGATCTTCCGGTTCGGGCGGGAGAAGAACGGTTTTTCGCGGCGTGCGCTGGCCCAACGGGCGGGTGTCTCGGAAGCGCTTATCTCCGCGTACGAACGGGGGACGAAGCCGCTGAGCCGGGAGCGGCTGATCCAGATCGCGGCGAGCATGGTGCTGGACCAGGCGAGCCTGAACGCGATCCTTCAAGCTTCGGGATTCGAGCCGGAGCCGAGCAAGATGATGGACTACATCCTTGGCTACGATGTCTCGATCAGTCCCAGATTCATCGGCGCGCCAGAGCGCAGGCATTGGACGCCCGAGACCATCCAGACGAAGTTGGCGGAGTACGCGTGGCCGGCGCTGGTGGTGGGTGACCACTGCGACCTCCTGGCGATGAACGATGTCGCCGGGCGAGTGCTCGGCGTTGAGTTCTCGAAGCTGCCAGCGGGGCCGGCGCGGAATCTGATGGCGATCGTGACGGACGCGCCGTTCCGGGCGGTCGTCCAGAACTGGGCGGAGGCGGTGACGAACGTCTTGCCGGG
>JANMTH010000282.1:0-4091 GCA_031390305.1 Thermoflexaceae bacterium | reverse complement strand
CGCCTAGCCACCGAGCGTCCAGACTCAGCGCGTCTGCGAAGGTGCAGGGGAGCTTACGTTGGAGCGCTATGGATCGGTTCGCGCCGCGGCACTCGGGTTCGGCGTCACTTACCTGGTGGGAGGGGTCTTGCTCTCTGATCTGGTCGGCTCTACCGCCGATTCGACCGGCACATTCACCGCGCACTTCGACAACGACGCTCGCCGCTTCGGGGACATCGCCGGCAGCATCCTCCTGTTGGCATCTTCCTTCTTCCTGGTGGCCGCGGGCCTGACGCTGCGCCAGCGTTTGGTCGACGCTGTGCCCAGCCTCCGCACCGATCTTGTGGCCGCGCTCGCCGTGCTTGGTGCGGCTGGCCTGGTGGTCTCCGCCGGTCTGCTGCTTGCGGTGCCACTGATGCAGTCGGTTGGCGACCTATTTAGTGATCCGGGCATGGAGCCCGCTGTCGCCGCGGGCATCGCCCAGGCTGGAGTCGTCGTGCTCCTTGCGACGCTCATCGTCCTCGGCGCATTCACGGCGCTCGTAGCCCAACTCTCCCGCGGCGCGGGCGCGACGCCCAGGTGGTTTCTGCCGGCCGGTTGGACCGTCGCCGTGCTAACGCTGCTCGGTATCACCGGCGCGGCCGCGTTCCCCCTCGGGCTCTGGTGGGTCGCCCTCGCGTTCGGCTGGCGAGACAAGCCACTCGGCGCGCCCCGGGAGGCGGCAACGCCGGGCGCGTGAGAGCCGCCGTGCTTTGACAATGCTCATCCGCGGTCACTTCGCGGGGCTGCTGCGATTGCCCCGGTCACCACATTTGGCGCCATGAGTCAGTCGTTGAGCGCCGCGAGGACTCCCTGAAGCTGGCGCAGGTGATCGAGGTCGTGGACCCGCATGAAGAGCGTCCACTCCCGCCAACTCAGCGGACCGAACCAGGGGTGGACGATCCTGAGGTCCGGCTGCTCGTCGCCGCGTGCCTCCGCGACCCGTGTCAGCAGCGTTTCGCGCACGCCCTCGAAGGCCTTCCAGAAGTCCTCGCCGCTCGCGATGCCCGGCCGGGCGCCGGGACGGTTGTCCGTTGCCACGCCCGCCGGCGCCACACCCTCATCAAGGATCCGGGTCACGGCCGCCTGGCCGTGCTCGTTCATGTCGAGCATGTGGGTGAGCACTTCGGCGGCCGACCACGCGCCTTCGGACGGCCGCTCGAAAAAGCGGCCCGCGGGGAGAGACGCGGAGAGTTCGCGGAGTGGAGCCACGTCGGTTCGCAGCTTGGCCGCCAGCTCCGCTGGCGCCAGTTTCGCCGCCTGCGCGACCAGATAGTCCCGCACGCGCGCCGATTCTTCCCCGGTTGGTCCTGGCATCCCATCCCTCCCTCGTCCCGCTGAAGGCTACAGCAGGCGCGAGCGGTGGCGCGGCGTCGTATGTGGGGCTGGCTGTGGGAGGGGGCGGTTGGCCCTGGCGCCCCCGTTTCCGCCTACGGGGCGCCCGTGGCGGCGATTGATTGAAGGAAAATGGTGGAGACGAGGGGACTCGAACCCCTTACCTCAGCGATGCGAACGCTGCGCTCTCCCAGATGAGCTACGTCCCCATAATCATTCGGACCGCTCCCATCGTATGGAGCGGCCCGAACCTTGGTCAACCTGAGGTGTGGTGCCTAGTGGCGGTGTGACGAACCCCGCCCGATCCGATAGCTCGTTTCTCCGGTGAACTCTTTCTCTTTGCCGCACTTCTTGCAGCGCCCTGGCGTCAGCTCGCCCCTCGGGGGTTGCAGGACCCAGTGATGGACACAGTCTCCGACCAGTTGAAGCGCCTCTGTCTTCGACACGCAGTGTTCCCCCTCGACGAACGCATTCCAGGTGCCGTGTCGGCTGGCGCCGGTACCCCACCACCACCAGCCGCGGCCCGCCGGAAGTGTACGGTCAGGTATAGACGGATTCAATGGACTATTTCGATTCGTCTAACAATCCGGGCAGAGGTGTGATGACGATGAGGCCGCCGAGAACGTCGATCTTGCGCACGACCTCGCCGATCGCCGGGATGAGCACTTCGCCCCGCGCTCCCTTGACGACATACACATCGTTCGCCCCGGCCGGCTGCAACACCTCGGTCACGGTGCCCAGCGCCTCTCCCGCATCTGTCTCAACGCGAAGGCCGATCAGCTCGTGGAGGAAGAACGATTCGCCATCGTCCCGCTGAACGTCTTCGTCCCGCGCTTCGATGAGCACGCCGCGAAGCGCTTCCGCTTCGGTACGCTCGCTCGATCCGTCCAGCTCGAGGATCCACTGGCCGCGGTCGTCCCGTGCACGGATGATCGCTCGTTCTTCGCCGTTGAGAAAGATGGTGCGGCCCGGCTGGAGGTGCGGAGCGGCGGGATGGAACGCGAGGACGCGCACTTCGCCCTTGAGGCCGTGGGCGCGGATCACCCGGCCCAAGCCCGTGTAGCCCTCTCGTGGTTCGTCGTTCGCCGCTCGTTCGCCGCTTCCGCCAGGCTTTTCCGGTTCAGTCACCGATTTCGAGCTGTACCCGGACATCCTCTTTGACCGCCGCGACATTCACGATGGAGCGCAGGCTCGAGGCGATCCGTCCGCCGCGGCCGATGACCTTGCCCCAATCGCCCTCGGCGACATCCAGGCGCACGACCACGCGGTCTCCCTGGCGGTCTTCGCTCACCTTGACCTCTTCGGGGTTATCGACGAGGGCCTTGGCGAGGTATTCCATCACATCCGCCATCATGCTGGCCATCGCTACTCCTTCGCCGCGGCGGCCGCGGCTTCAATAGCGCCGACCCGCTTGAGGATCTTGGCGGCGGCTTCGGAAGGCTGCGCGCCCTTGGCGATCCAGGCCCGCGCCTTTTCCGTGTCGATCTGGGCGACTGGCGGGTTGGCGTGCGGGTCGTACGAGCCCAGCATTTCGACGAAGTCCCCGTCCCGCTTGTCCGGGTTATCGGCGACTACCATGCGGTAGTACGGCTTCTTGGTCTTGCCCACCCGGCGCAGGCGAATTTTCAGCATCGTTCACTCCCGGTACCCGCCCCGGCGGGCGGTCGATCAATTCGTTTCGATGATGCTACCGTATGCCGCCCCTTTGTGGCCATCGTTCCCGCCCTCCCCACGCCTCGCCGCCAGGCCCCGCCGCGGCGCTCGCATCGGTGTTTCCTCGGCTCCGCGCGCACCTGGCCGTGGCGGCCGAGCCACGAACTGGTAGAATGCGCGACCATGAAGCAGACCGTCGGAGCCCTCCTCGCGGCTGCCGGCCTCTTGGCCGCCAGTCTCGGTTTCCTCTCCAGCTCTCCAGCCGTGCCCGCGCAGGCACAGGCGAGCCTGACACCCCGCGCCGTGCTGCCCGTGCTCGCCCGAGACGGCATTTACACGGCCAACTCCAACCTCCCGCCGGCTGACCCGGCGTATTGCCCGGCGACCGGCAACCCGCCGAGTCCGCCGAACTCCATCCTCGGCCTGCTCACCATCGGTGGCTCACCGGCTCCAACGGGCACCGTCGTCCAGGTCGTCCTCGATGGCAAGCTCGGCCCCGCCCGCTTCGTCGCTGCCCCCGGCGGGGGCTATCGCCTGGACTTCGCCGTCGGTGGCCCGGGCTGTCCGAACCGCGTCGGCGTCAGCATCGGCGTCCTCGTGAACGGCCGGGTAGTGCCTACCGGCAAGACCGTTGGCGCGGGGGGCACGGGCGTGCCCGACCGCTTCGACATCGCGCTGCCCTGAAAGTGAGCGCGCGACCGATTGCAGACGGGTAGGAGGGCAATTGGATGGCTTTCGAACGCCGTCATATCGGTGTTACCTATGCCTGTCTGGGTTCCCATCGACTGACTGGCGTATCGTATCGTCTTTGGCTATGCTTCGACCGTAAGACTTACGTTTCACGTATGGAGGTCGTAATCCTTTGACTACCGCAGCCCCTCCTGCCCTTCGTATTCAACGCGTAGTGGTCCTGGGCGCCAACGGCGCCATGGGCGCCGGCTCGGCCGCAGCCTTCGCCTCTGGTGGGTGCGAGGTCACCCTGGTCGCTCGCGACCTTCCGAAGGCCGAATCCGCTCGCACGGCGATGCAGGGCATCGCCAAGTCGGAACGGATCACCGACGGTGTGACCTGCGCGACCTACGACG
>JANMTH010000277.1:0-1971 GCA_031390305.1 Thermoflexaceae bacterium | reverse complement strand
GACATCCAGCATGTGCCGTACAAGGGCGACGCCGCCGCCATGACCGCGCTCATGAGCGGCGATGTCACCATGGCCTTCGCCACCATCGTCGCCGCGACGCCGCAGATCAAGGGCGGCCGGGTGAAGGCGATCGGCATCGCAGCGAAGAAGCGCGCCGGCGCCTTTCCGGACGTGCCGACGATCTCCGACTCGGGCCTGCCAGGCTTCGAGTCGACCTCGTGGGGCGGCGTGCTCGCCCCCGCCGGGACGCCGCCGGAGATCATCGCATCGCTCAACTCGCAGATCGTGAGAATCCTGCGCATGCCCGACGTCGCCGAGAAGATCGCGGGCCTGGGCGCCGACATCGTGGGCAGCAGCTCCGCGGAGTTCGGCGACTACCTCAAGTCCGAGATCACCAAATGGTCCGGCGTGATCAAGACCTCCGGCGCCACCGTCGACTGAACCCGCCTCCCCCCCATCCAAAGGAATGCCAATGAAGACGAAATTCATCCTCGCGGGCCTCGCCCTTTCGGCGGCCGCCTTCGCTGTCCATGCTGCCGACCCCTACCCCAACAGGCCGGTGAAGATCCTTTTCGGCTTCCCCGCGGCGAGCGCGACCGACGTGATTGCGCGCGCCATCGGTCAGGAGTTGAGCAAGAAGTGGGGCCAGCCGGTGGTGATCGACAACCGACCCGGCGCGGGCGGCAACCTTGGAAGCGAGATCGCCTCCAAGGCGCCCGCCGACGGCTACACCATCTTCTTCGGCACGGTGGCCAACGCGATCAGCACCACCTACTACTCGAAGCTCAACTACGACTACCTGAAGGACTTCACGCCGATCACGCTGGTGGCGACCACGCCGCTGGTGATCGTGGCCAACAAGGACGTGCCGGTGAAGAGCGTGAAGGAGCTCATCGACTACGCCCGGGCCAATCCCGGCAAGCTGAATTTCGGCTCGGGGGGCGTGGGCACCTCCAACCACCTGGCGGGCGAGATGTTCAAGAAGGCCACGGGCACGGATCTCATCCACGTCCCGTACAAGGGCACGCCGGCCGCGTACACGGACCTCATGAGCGGACGCGTCTCGCTCATGTTCGACAACATCGTCGCTGCCACTCCGCACATCAAGTCCGGAACGCTCAAGCCGATCGCGGTCACGAGCGCCAAGCGCTCGACTTCGCTCCCGGATGTGCCGACGGTCGCGGAAGCGGGTATTCCCGGCTTCGAGGCGGTGTCCTGGATCGGGGCGCTGGTTCCCGTGGGTACGCCGAAGGACATCGTCGACAAGATCTACACCGACATGGTGGCGGTCCTGCGCATGCCCGAGATCATCGAGCGCCTGGGGCAAAGCGGCGCGGTCGTGGTCGGCAACACGCAGGAGCAGTTCGCCGCGTGGAACCGTAACGAGATTTCCAAGTGGGCCCAGGCCGTGAAAGACTCCGGCGCGAAAGGCGATTGACCATGGATACGATTGTGAAGAAGACGATCACCGAACCGGCGCGCCAGATCCCGGTGCTGATGGAAGTGGATGTCGTGGTGGTGGGAGGCGGCACGACCGGGCCGCTGGCGGCAATCTCCGCCGCGCGCCGCGGCAAGAAGGTCGTGATGATCGAGCGCTTCGGATCGCTCGGCGGGATCCTGACACTCGGCCTCAACACCAAGCCTTCGGGAGCTCTGGTGGGTGGCCTGCCGCTCGAGATCTGGAACCTCGCGCGCTCCGCGGGCGGCGCCGGCGATGACTACATGGCGATGACCAAGACGGGCGACGTGAAGATCGCCTCGCCCACGGACCCCGAGATCATGAAGATGCTGCTCACGCGCTTGTGCGTGGAAGCCGGCGTGCAGATCCTCTTCGAGACCTTCGTCTCTAATCCGGTCGTCGAGAACGGCGCCGTCACGGGCGTGGTGATCGAGAACAAGGGCGGGCGCCAGTTCGTGGGCGCCAAGGTCGTCATCGATTGCTCGGCCGACGCCGACATGGCCGCCAAGGCC
>JANMTH010000254.1:0-8205 GCA_031390305.1 Thermoflexaceae bacterium | reverse complement strand
CTCCCGACGCCCGTCCTCCTCAGCGCCGTCCTCATGGCCGGCGCCTGGTTCGTCTCGCTCTCCTTCCGCGAGCCACCGCGCCACGATGACACAAGCGCCGCGCCGCTCGGGTACATCGCCGGTGTCCGCCAGGCCACGTCGATCGTCTGGAACACGCCAGCGATCCGCTACTTCATGCTCCTCGCGGCGACCCTCGTAGCCGTCGCCATGTGCGTCAGCATCCTCACCCAGCCGTTCCTTTCCAGCCACAGTGTGAACGTCGCGCATTTTGGCTGGTATCTCGTGCCAGGCAACCTCCTCGGCATGGCGGCCGCGTTCTGGGCCTATCGCGTCACCTCCCGCTTCGGCGTAAACCGGGTCATGGCCGTCTTGCCGCTCATCGTCATCTCCACGAGCGTCGGGCTGGGCGCGTTCGATTCCCTCTACGCCTTCGTCTTTATCCCGCTGAGCGGCGTCGTCTACTCGTTCTCCTTCCCGGTCGTCTCCGACTACCTGAACAAGCGGATCCCCAGCGGCCAGCGCGCGACGATCCTCTCGTTCTACCAGCTCCTCTTCAGTCTCATGCTCGCGCCGCTTGAGCCGTTGCTCGGCTGGGTGGCCGACGAAGCGGGCCTGCAGGCTGCCTACCGCCTCGCCGCGGTGATCGTCGCCGTCGCCGCCGCGCCGCTGCTCGCCCTCTGGCTCCGCGCGATCCGGACGGAGCTTTCGCGCGCCGCGCTGGCTGTCCCCGAGCCCGCGGCCGGCGCCTGATACGTCTTTTCGCGGGAGGTTTGCCGTGAGCGATCGAAGTGTGAACGGCTTCATAGACAACCGCCGGGCGAAAGAGCAGCATCCGGGTGTCAGCGATGAACTCGCCGAACAGGAAAGGGAACAGCAATGTCTGACAAGGAACTCCAGGACAAGATTAAGGAACAGGCGAAGACCCAGGTCGAGAGCGACCCTCAGCCGGCGGAAGTGGATACCCGCAAGAGCAAGAGGCGGGGAAACTAGCGGCGGCGCCGCGGTCCATCCAGTGGACCTCCGCATCGGAAGAAAACCGCCCCGTTTACCACCCGTCCGTGGTATCGGGGCGGTTTCGGGTCCATACGTCCGCGTCATTGACCGCGAAGAAAGTCGAGCGGTACCGGGTCGGGCCGGGGCTTACACACACCGCAATGCAACGCATCTTCTATAGCCAAGCCTCGTAGGCCCTGCTCTGTGTCCCACGCCTCGAACAGGAACGGCCGGGTGCGGGCATGCTCCTTGCAGACGGACCGGCCGCAGAAGCGGCAAATGCCCGCCGAAGTCCCATCGCACACCCAGCATCGCATTCATCGTTACTCTACCGGCCACTCTCCGTCTGGCCCATCCCCCGGTGGCCCTCCAGGCGTTGCCGCGATAGCTCCTCCAGCGCCTCGGACCGGGCGCAGTACTGGGCCAGGACCTCGCGGAAGTGCACCGCACTCAGTGCCAGCAGCCTGACGTCACCGCAGGCCGTGACCGTCGCCGTGCGTGGACCGCCCGTGAGCAGGGCGATTTCGCCGAAGCACTCCCCGGCCGTCAGTTCGGACAGCGGCGTTCCGCCGCGGCTGACCGTGACCGTCCCGGAATCGAGCACGTAGAAGGCATCGCCAGGATCACCCTCAGAGACGATCACCGCACCCGCCTCCGCCTTCCGTTCTTCGAAGCGTGTGACCAGGAGATCCAGTTCTCGAGCCGGCAACTCGGAGAGGAGTGGCGCCCGCTCCAGCCGCTCCCGCAAGCGAATCGCCATGGTGACTCGCGTGCGGAGCTGGATATCGTCCCGAACAAGGCGCTCGAAGTCCTCGCGCCGCAGGCTCAGGAGCGTTCCTTGCGTGATCGCCCGCACGGTCGCCGCTCTCGGTGCATCGGCCAGCAGCGCCCGCTCGCCAAAGTAGTCTCCGGGGCCAAGTGAGGCCACGTGCTGGCCATCGACCACGACCTCCAGCGTTCCCGTTTCGATGACGGAGAATTCGTCACCGGCTTCACCCTGGCGGACGATCTCGTCGCCCGGAAAGATGGTGCGCAGGCGACAGGCCACCGCGATTTCGAGAAGCTGGGCCGAGCCTCGGTCACCCCAGAGCGGCACGCGCCGCAGGGCCGCCAGAGCCCTGGCATGGCGAGCGGCGCGCGCCCGGCGGGAAAGCCGGGAGATGAGCCTCCGGGCGAGGGCCGCGAAGCGGCCCGCCCGCCGGGCGGCCGCCAGCAGGATAATCATCGCCACCAGCCCGGCCACGAGCACCACCGCGCCCTGTGCGAATGCGTTGCCAGTGCCCCACGCCTCTCGGATTGCGGGCAGGCCGCGCACCTGCCAGTACCACACGGCGAGACCAAGGATGATCACCGAGAACGCCGCCGAGGCCAGCCCGAAGACCGCCAGCCAGCGTTCTTCGGGCGGGAATGGGCTCCGCCGCCAGAGTCGCCGCCAGAGCTCGTTGCGGACGAATGCCAGCGAACGCGCCCGCAACATTGGCCGCTCGACGAGATCGACGAGGATGAAATAGCCGTCCAGCTCGAGCAATGGGTTGAAGTTCATCAGGTCGTTCACGATGCAGATGAACGCGATGGAGAAGAGCACCGTGCCGGCGGGCCCTTCCGGGAGGATCAGGGCCAGGGCCGCCGCCGCGCCGCCGACCACCAGTCCCGTCCATGGTCCTGCCAAGGAAGCGGCGATGCGGGCACGTCGGGGCGCCATCCAGATGTCGGTCGTATCAACGAAGGCAGCCGGATATCCGTAATAAATCATCACGCCCGTTTCGCGCACCGAACGGCCGGCGTGCTTTACGGCCAGAGCGTGGCCAAGTTCGTGGACACTCAGGATGAACACTTCAATCACGAACAGCAGCACAAAGCCGGCCACGTACGATTCGCCCGCTCGGCCTATGGCGTAGCGGCCGCGCGCCAACTCGCCCAGAAATAGCGCCGGCCCCGCCAACGCCAGGAGCCAGCCCACCGCGACTGCCGGCCGCGCGAAGAACCAGTGCCCCACCTTCCCGTAGAGCCAGCCGAATAGCGGGTCAAGCCGCCGTGTCGCCACCTGGGATTCGCGAAAGCCCCGGGCAAACTTCGCGACAAGGTCGTCCGCTCCACGGCGATGGAGGACCTTGTTCAGCCCCTCATACGCATCGACGTGGGGCGTATCGAGGAAGTGATTCGTGCGCAGCGTCCGCACCAGGGTCAGCACCCTGCCAGTGGCCAGTTCGCCCTCCCGTCCGTAGTCCGTCACCACCAGGTCCATCACGGAGCGGGTACCGTCCATGAGCGGGAGCAGGCCGTTCTCGCGTTCCTCCAGGCGCAGGTACCGGCTTGAAGCGATGTTGCGAACCACGACGTACGGTTTGCCTCGCCGGTCCGTGAGGTGGGCAGTCTCCATTGGCGCGACGATCCGGGGGCGGAACTCCAGCCGCGAAAGCGAGCCCTCAAGCGCGGTCCACCAGGGCAGGCCCGCCTCCTCGCCGTCGTCCATAGCCTCTACACCGCCGAAGCAAGCTGCTTCAGGCGGCAGTGTGCCGCCAGTGTCGCCTACGACGCAGTTGGGCGGTGGTCCGCTCGGCGACCATCGACGACTCAATACCGGGCCGGTAGCGCGATGTACCTCGCCATTCGACTGGTGGCCCAGGCCGCGTCGCCGGGCTCGGGCTCGGTCCGGCCCGCTTTGAGGATCGGAGCAGGCGTGCCAGCCGCCCCCCCGGGCCGTCCGGGAGTGACCGTGGGAGTGGTGGGCCCACCGGGATTCGAACCCAGGACCAACCGGTTATGAGCCGGCCGCTCTCACCGCTGAGCTATGGGCCCCCAACACCCACCCAGTGTAGCGAATCCGCCCCGAACACGAACCCCCACGGCGGCGAGGTAACGACCGAGCCGCGGACACGTGCGAGCCGCCGAATCGGCTCCCACGCTCGAATCCGAATTCGACAGTGCGCCCACGGGCGGGAACAATCCGGCGGTGGCCCAACCCAAACACGGACCAGGCAGCCTGACGACCCCGGCGCTCGTGCTGCTCTGCGCCACCATCTTCGCCTCCGTCACCAACGCCTCGATGTCGAGCATCGCCCTGCCCGCCATCGCCACGGAGTTCGATGTCACAGCCGACAACCTCACCTGGGTGGTGACGGCGTTCATCATCCCGTTCGCCACAGGCACCCTGGTCTATGGCCGCCTTGGGGACATGTTCGGGACGAAGCGAATGTACCTCTTCGGCCTGGCGGTCTTTACGCTCGCCTCGTTTGGCGCCGCCGCCGCGAATTCGTTCGGCCTCCTCATCCTCGCCCGCGTCGTCCAGGGCATGGGCGGCACGGCCATCCCCTCGCTCTCCCTCGCGACAATCATTCGGACCACGACGCCGGCACAACGAGGGGCGGCCATGGGCGCGACGATCATGACGGTCGGCCTCGGGTTCGCGACGGGGCCGATCCTGGGCGGCTGGCTCGTCGAACTGGCCGGCTGGCAGGGGCCATTCATCGGTATCGGAATCGCCACATCCCTCCTCTTCCCGGTGGTCGTGAAGTTCGTGCCCAACGTTGCGGGCACGCCCGGCCAGCGCTTCGACGCCATTGGCGCGGCCCTGGTAACGGGCGCGATCACGGGGGCCGTCATCGCCTTGAACCGGCTCCCTCGAGATATCACGGACTCTGTTGGCCTCGCCGGGCTGCTCGCCGCCGGCCCGCTCGCGGGCCTCTTTCTCTTGCGAATGCGGCGCGCCGCCGAACCGTTCATCGACCGCGACGTTGCGGCGAACGGACGCTTCTGGGCGCTCTCCATGATCGGTTTCACAGCCCAGGGGACGCATTTCGCCGTGATCGTCCTTATCCCCCTCGTCCTCTCCCGGTATTTCGACCTCGGCACCATCCGCATCGGGCTCTACCTGCTCCCCGGCGCGCTGGCGATCGCATTCTTCGGAATGACCGGCGGCATCCTCTTGAACCGGCTCGGCGCGCGCTTCCTCCTGGTCGGCGGCGCAATCGTCATGCTCGGCGGCACGGCGCTCTTCCACGCCGCCGGCGTTGGCTGGCAACCGGCCGGAATCGCGGCGATGTACGCCGTCATCGCCGCCGGCTATGGCATGGTTCAGGCGGCCGTCATCACGGCCGCCACCGGGTCGCTTCCGGAGCGGCTGGCGGGGCTCGGCTCGGGCGCCTTCAACCTTGTCTTCTTCCTTGGTGGCGCCGTCTCGGTCGCCCTTTCCGGCGCGATCCTCCGCCGCCGCGATGGCGCCGCAAGCGCCCTCGACCCCCTCTTCACGGGGAACCCGATCGCCCACAGCGACGCGCTCCTGGTGGTCGTCATCTTCGGGATAATCGGCCTCACCCTCGCGCTGCTCTTCGCGCCGGGACGCTCGCCTCCTCGCGCGTCGCCCATCACGGCGACGACGCCACTCCCAGCTGACCGCGACTGGCGCGCCCGCATGCGCGGTCAGCGCTGAAGCACGCTCTCCAGCGCTCGAAGCCGTTCGACCATCGCCTCGCCATCGCGAATGACGGCATCCTGGTGCACCTGGAGCTCCTGGCCTCCGGCGGTCGCCGCCCAGTTCAGGTAGGGGTCCTCGGCGAGCGAGCGCTGGCCGCTCAACTCCTCCATGACGGCGAGGCCACAGAACGGGACATAGGTCGGCGCGTAGCCGCCTTCGTGGCTGAGCACGAGCCGCCCGCCGCAGAGGCGGTCGGCGGCCTCCATCAGCATCCGCGTCATCAGCCGGTACGTCTCGCTGTAGAGCAGCATCCGGCCCAGCGGGTCGTAGATGCTCCCATCGAAGCCCGAGGGGACGACGATTAGCTCCGGCCGAAACGCCGCCAGCGCCGGGAGGACGACGCGTTTGAACGCCGCCAGGTAGGCGCCATGGCCCGAACCGGGCGGCATCGCCAGGTTGATGTTGTAGCCCTCGCCCCGCCCTTCGCCCTGGTCGGCCATCGCCCCCGTTTCCCGCGGGTACCAGCGGTCCTGGTGGAGCGAGATCGTCAGCGTCTCCGGGTCGCTGTAGAACGCCTGCTCGGTCCCGTTGCCGTGGTGCACGTCCCAATCGACGGTGGCCACGCGCCTTAGGCCGCGCGCCGCACGCGCATGCATGATTGCGACCGCCACGTTCCCGAAGATGCAGAAGCCGCGGCCGATATCCCGTTCGGCATGGTGTCCGGGCGGCCGGACGAGCGCGTAGGCGTTGGCCACCCGCCCATCGAGGACGGCATCGACGGCGGCGATCGTCCCGCCCGCCGCCAGGAGGGCGACCTCGTAGGCGCCGTGGCTGAACGGAGTCGTGTCGCCCGCGTCGCCGCCGGTGCCAGCGCTCAGCTCGCGAATCGTCTCCACATACCGCGGCGTGTGAAAGCGCTGGATCTCCTCGACTGTCGCCATCCGCGGCTTAATCGCGACGAGGTAGTCAAGCAGCCCGGCGACATCGACGAGGTTGCGGAAGCGCCGCTTCGTCTCCGGGTTCTCGAAGTGCTCCCATTCCTGCACCCAGCGGCCGCGTGGTCCAGGCGCGCCAGCCCTGCCGGTGTCGTGCCACATGTACCGTTCATCAAAGACCCAGCCGGTCGCCATCGGAGCCCTCCTCGCGCCGTTTCGCCGCTCACACTACGCCGATTCGCACGCAAGGTGAACGCAGGCACGGAGACACGAGAGCAGGAAGTTCCAGGACCAATAGGTCCTTGTACGCTTCGTGCCTTCGTGGTTCCAAACGCCTCCCATCACGGTGTGGTATTCTGCGGGTGCTCGTCCCCTTGTATGCCAGACCCGGGCCCAACGGTCCGTTCGCGGAAGTCGCGGGAATCTGGTGAGACGGCGCCTGGCTTCGCGGCCGGGAGAGGGCCCAGCCACCTGTGTAAGGAGGGTTGGGATATGGGCTGCAGTCCGCCCCACGCCATCGTTCACCACTGGTCCCCGCCACCGGTCCGCCACGCGGCCAACGTACGGCCGCCCAAGTCACGAGAGATGGGGCTGTATGAACCTCGATAGCTTCCAAAGCCGAACCTCGCTCGCCGCCGCCGGCGCTTCGTACCAGTACTACCGGCTCGGCGCGCTCGCCGACGCTGGCCTGACGAACGCCTCCGGCCTCCCCTTTTCCCTGAAGATCCTGCTCGAAAACCTCCTTCGTTATGAAGACGGCCGGGCCGTCAAGAAGCGGGACATCGAGACCCTCGCCAACTGGGTCCCGAATTCCGGCGAGGAGCACGAGATCGCCTTCACCCCCGCTCGCGTCCTCCTTCAGGATTTCACCGGCGTCCCCGTCGTCGTCGATCTCGCCTCCATGCGCGCCGCCGTCCAGCGGCTCGGCGGCGACCCGAAGCGGATCAACCCGCTTCAGCCCGTCGATCTCGTGATCGACCACTCCGTCCAGGTCGATTCGTTCGGTGACGCCGGCTCCTTCCTCCACAACGTCGAAATCGAATTCGAGCGCAACGCCGAGCGGTACAAGTTCCTCCGCTGGGGCCAACAGGCGTTCCACAACTTCCGCGTCGTTCCACCGGGAACGGGCATCGTCCACCAGGTGAACCTCGAGTACCTGGCCTCCGTCGTCTTCCGAAAGGAGGAGGGGGGCGAGACCCTTGCCTACCCGGACACGCTCGTCGGCACCGATTCCCACACGACGATGATCAACGGCCTTGGCGTCCTCGGCTGGGGCGTCGGCGGCATCGAAGCCGAGGCGGCGATGCTCGGCCAGCCGGTCTCGATGCTCATCCCCGAAGTCGTCGGCTTCAAGCTCATCGGCAAACTGCCCGAAGGTGCGACGGGCACCGACCTCGTCCTCCGCGTCACCCAGATGCTCCGGGCCAAGGGCGTCGTCGGGAAGTTCGTCGAGTTCTACGGGACCGGCCTGAGCAGCCTGCCGCTCGCCTCCCGGGCGACGATCGCGAACATGGCACCGGAGTACGGGGCGACGATGGGCTTCTTCCCGGTGGACGCCGAGACGCTGAACTACCTTCGCTTCAGCGGCCGCGACGCCGCCCTGGTCGATCTCGTCGAGGCCTACACGAAGGCGCAGGGCCTCTTCCGCACCGACGCCACTCCGGACCCCGCGTTCTCCGATACGCTCGAACTCCACCTCGACGAGGTCGAACCGGCCATCGCCGGACCGAAGCGGCCCCAGGACCGGATCAACCTCCGCGAATCGAAGGAGAGCTGGGCGCGCGACGGGATCACGATGACGCCCGAGGCGAACCGCTCCCGGAGCATCGAAATCGATGGCTTCGGGCTCAAGCAGGGGGCGGT
>JANMTH010000253.1:0-1617 GCA_031390305.1 Thermoflexaceae bacterium | reverse complement strand
TGCCCGACAGGGGCGCTCTCGCCAGAAGGCGGCGTCCTCGACGCCCGTCGCTGCATCAGCTACCACACGATCGAGAACCGGGGCGCCATCCCGCGCGAGCTTCGCCCACTCTTCGGGTCCTGGGTCTTCGGCTGTGACGATTGCCTCTCCTCCTGCCCCGTCGGCCGCAAAGCCGGCCCCGGCGCCACCGAGCTGCGGCCGCGCTCGGCGGATGAGGCCGCGCCCGTGCTCGCGGAACTGCTCGCCCTCGATGACGCGTCCTTCCTCGAACGCTTCCGCGGCCGCGCGATCATGCGCGCGAAGCGCGACGGGCTCGTCCGCAACGCCTGCGTCGCCCTCGGCAACGTCGGCACCGCGCAAGACCTGCCGGCCCTCGACGGGGCCCTCAACGACGCCTCACCGTTGGTCCGCGGCCACGCCGCCTGGGCGATCGGCGCGCTGGCGCATCGCGAAGGCCTGGGGCACGAAGCGCGAACGTATCTCAGGACGCGCCGGGCGCGTGAGGATGACGCAAGTGTCCTGAGCGAAATCGACGCCGCCCTGGCCGGCCCTGACCGTGTGCTAAGCTGAACACACGGAGCCGCCCATGAGCACGATGGTGCGCCTACACGTCCTCCTCCCCGAAGCGCTTCTGGCCGAGACCGACCGCTACATCGGGGAGCGCAAGCGGAGCGAGCTGATCGCGTCGCTGCTGGAGGACTGGCTCCAGAGGCAACGACAGGGCGAGGCGATACGCGCCCTCCTGGCCGACCCTGGAACGCCGGCCGAGGACGTCCCGGAGGAATGGAAGACGCCAGAGGGCGCAGCCGCCTGGGTCCGGGCGCAGCGAGCCGGCCGGGACCACCGGAAGATGGACTGAGCACATGCTCTTCCTGCCAGACACGACCTTCTACATTGATATCGAGCGTGGACGGGACTACACAAGGCGATTCCTTGAGCGGTGTCTCAACCGGGGAGACGGGCTCATCACGTGCCCGGTCGTGCTGGCGGAGTATTACTCAGGGGTGCGACCGGGAGAACGATTTTATGTTGACCGAGTTTTGGAGACGGCCACGATGGTGGCGATCACGCGGGAGCATGGGCTCATTGCCGCATCGATTCGTTATGAAGAACGCCGACGAGGGCGCACGGTGCATGAGGCGGACGCCCTGATCGCCGCGGTCGCCCAGGACGCTGGTGCGACCATCGTGACTGAGAACCCCGGTGACTTCCAACACCCGGAACTGCAGGTTCTCAGTCTGCGCCCGCGACCCTAGTTTAGCCGCTCGAAGATCGTCGCGATGCCTTGGCCATCGCCGATGCAGAGGCTAACGATGCCGTAGCGGCCGCCATCCCGTGCCCTCCGTGGAGACGACCCGGCGCATGCTATGATCGCACCATGACCGCCGCGCCCGTGGAAATCTCCACCCTCATCGAGACAATTCCGGGGGTGAACGGCGGAAAGCCGTTCGTCTCCAGCGCTGGCGTCTCCGTCCACCAGGTCTCGATCATCTTCCATGAAGGAGCGACCCCCGAGGAGATCGTCGGGCGCTACGACGGACTGACGTTGGCCGGGGTGTATGCCGCCCTCGCACACTACTTCGCCAACCGGGACCAGATCGAAGCGGAGATCGACGA
>JANMTH010000250.1:0-2565 GCA_031390305.1 Thermoflexaceae bacterium | reverse complement strand
TTCGTGGACGCGAGCGCGGGCCGCCTCGGAGGTCAGCCAACGGATGCCAGGGGCGCCGAGACGGCCATCGAGGCTCGTGGCCCACTTGGCGATCACGTACGGGCGGCCGGTCTGGCGGTGCTTCAGGTAGGGGCGAAGGAGCGCCGTCGCCTCGGCCGCGCCGTCGCCCACCTCGACGGTGATGCCGGCCGCGCGAAGGGCGGCGATGCCGCGCCCGGCGACATGCTGGTCCGGGTCTTCGCGCGCGACCACGACCCGCCGCACGCCGGCCGTGATCAGCGCGGAGGAGCAGGCCGGGGTGCGCTTGCCCGCGAAGGGGAAGCAGGGCTCGAGCGTGACGTAGACATCCGCGTCGCGCGCCTCGCCGGCGGCCGCGAGGGCGACGGCCTCGGCGTGGCGTCCGCCCGCCGGTTCGGTGGCGCCAACCGCGATGAGGGCGCCGTCCCGGACCACGGCGGCGCCGACCCATGGGTTCGGGCTGGTTGCGCCGCGGACGGCCCGGCTGGCATCGAGGGCGGCTCGCATGAACGGCGAGATGGTCATCGGGGGCCGCTACCGGCCCACGCCGGCGTTCCAGAGGTCGCGCAAGAGGCCCGCCTGGCCGACGTGCTCCTTTAGGTGGCCGGTCGCGTGGATGAGGAGTTCGGCGCCGGACGGTGTGCGGCCCGCCGGCCAGGCCCAGCTTGCGGGCGCCGCCAGGGTCGCGTCATCGCCCTTTGCGAGGATCGCTTCGAGTCCGGGAAGGGCGGCCGCGACCTCGGCACGCAGGCCCTCGGTCGTACGCCCGGCCGCCGCGAAGGCCTCGGCGCGGTCGTCGGCGAGGTAGGCCGCCCTGTCTGGCGCCAGGCCCGCCGCCGTTGAGGCGAGGAAGCGCGTTCCGGTGAGGCTGTGGCGGACGAGCACGGTCAACGGGTTGGCCGCGGGGAAGGGCTTCCAGTCGGCCGCCTCGGGGGGCAGGCCTGCGAGAATCTCGGAGAGATCGCCGAGGGCGGTGCGGAGGACGTGGGCTGCGGCTTCGAAGGTAGCGTGCATGCCGCTCAGTAGGCCACAGCGCGCCCCGGCCCGCCACCCGGGTTCGGGGCCCCGGCCCGCTGTGTGGCGCGACTCCGCGGTGCCGTTCGTCCGGGCGGCCGGTGGAGTTGGGGTGTGCCCTCATCGGGGGCGGCCTCTGGTCCTCGGCGCGGCGCCTCGATTGGTTCGGGGCCGCGCCCCCTGTGGGGCGCGACTACCCGTGCTCCTCGGGCGTCTAGGAACGGAAGTTGCCGAACTTGAGTTCGATGCCCCAGTCCTCCGTTTTCACTGCGGCCATCACGGCCTGGAGCTCGTCGCGGCTGGGGCCGCTCACGCGGACCGTGTCGCCCTGGACCTGGGCGTTCGATTTCTTGAACTTCTGGTCCTTGATGTACTTCACGATCTTCTTGCCCAGATCCGTCTCGATCGCCTGAATGAAGGTGATCTCCTGGCGGACCGTGCTCGCGCCAGCCTGGACGATCTCGCCCCGCTTCATGTTCTTGAGGGGGACGTTCCGGGCGACGAACCGCTGGGTGAGCACTTCCCAGATGGCGTCGAGCTTGTACTCGTCGGCGGTGTGGATCTTGAGTTTGGCGCCCGTCCGGTCGTACTCGATCTCGGCGACGACGTTCTTGAAGTCGAATCGGTTGGTGATCTCCCGGCGCGCCTGGTTGAGGGCGTTATCGACCTCCTGGAGGTCGCAGCCGGTGGTGATATCGAAGGTTTCGTCCTTGGCCATCTCCATAGGGTAGCGGCCGGGCACCGATCGCGACACACGGGAGCCCGTGGGCGCCGGTGCTGTCCGCGTAGCGAGGCGATGGCCCACACTACGCGGATGCGCGTGCATGTGGGTAGCGGAGCCGTCGCTTGAGCGAGGGCGATTCGGGCGGGCTGTTTCGCAGCCTGAGGCACCGGCCGTTCGCGTTCCTCTGGTCCGGCCAGGCGATCAGCAGGGTTGGCGATAGCGTCTACACGGTGGCGTTGGCCTGGTGGGTGCTGGAGCAGACCGGATCGGCGGCGCGGATGGGGACGGTGCTGCTGTCGACGTTTGCGCCGGTCGTGCTCTTCGGCCTTGTGGGTGGCGTCTTCGTCGATCGCCTGCCGCGGCTCCGGGTGATGTTCATGGCCGATATCGTGCGGGCCGGCGTCGCCTTGCTGATGGCGATCTTCGCGGCGAGCGGACGGCTTGAACTGTGGGAGGTATACACCGCCGGCGCGCTCTTCGGGCTGGCGCAGGCGTTCTTCCAGCCCGCCTACGTGGCCGCCGTGCCAGAGATCGCCCGCCCGGAGAGCCTTCAGAGCGCGAACGCCATCTCCACGCTCAGCGCACAGCTCGCGCAGGTGGTGGGTCCAGCGCTTGGCGCCGCCTTCATCGTTGTCGGCGGGGCGGAGCTGGGGTTCGCGGTGAACGGCGTTTCGTTCCTGGTCTCGGCGTTGACCCTTTTGGCGGTGAACTGGAAGAGCGTCCGGGCACGCGGAGAGGTCTCGCGGAGCGTGGTCGCCGAAGCGATTGAGGGCCTTTCGGCGGTGGGTGCGCAGCCCTGGCTGTGGTTC
>JANMTH010000214.1:0-2514 GCA_031390305.1 Thermoflexaceae bacterium | reverse complement strand
TGTTGACGATCGTGTGCAGAAATTCCCCGCTCGGCGCCCAACCAGAAGTGACGATAGGAGATATTAGGGCCGTTTCGAAGTTCGGCCAACGGCAACATTGAGCGGTTGTGCCGTTTAGGTACTGAGGTTGAAGGTATCACTGCGGTTGGCACGGCGGTCAGAAATCCCGTCCCATCACGCCATTGGCTGACCTGTCGTTCGCCAAAATCAGCACGGGACGGCCGACGGTTGATTCCCTGCGCGTAGCACGCCACAATCCACGCGTGCTTGAGATGATCCTTGTCCTCGTCCGCGCGCTGGCGTTGGCGTGCCGCGGCCATCACGAACTGGTCCTCGAGAACCTCGCGCTTCGCCAGCAGCTCAACGCGTTGAGACGCTCAGGCACCCGTCCGCAACTCGGGAGGCGAGATCGGCTGTTTTGGATCGGATTGGCCCAGACGTGGCGGCACTGGCGCGCGGCGCTCGTGCTCGTCCAGCCCGACACCGTGGTGCGATGGCATCGCGAGTGGCTCCGCCGGCGATGGACGCGGCGCTCGGCGCGGAGTCGTTCGGGCCGCCCGACTACGGAGACGGCCATTCGCACACGTGTGAGTCAGATGGCCGCCGCGAATCCACTCTGGGGAGCCCCTCGGATCCATGGCGAGTTGGGCACAGTGGGCGTCGAGGTATCGGAGCGAACCGTCTCGCGGCTCCTGCGGCGACCGCGCCGCCCGCCGTCACAGACGTGGCGCACCTTTCTGACGAATCACGTCGCCACGCGGGTCTCGATCGATTTCTTGACCGTACCGGCCCTCACGAGCCGAGTCCTGTTCGTCTTCGTCGTGCTGGAAGAATCACCGCCGACGGATCGTTCACGTCTCCGTCACGGAGCATCCGACAGCGGCCTGGACGGCGCAGCAGATGCGACTATCTCACCGATGATCACGGCTCGCGCACGCATCTCTCGCTTGAGAAAAACGCGCCCACGCCACGACGGGTGCAGGCCATCAAAGAAGGTGACGTGGTCGCGTTCCCGCAAGTCGGCGGATTACACCATCGCTACGAACGACGCGCAGCCTGACGTGCGCTGTCGACCGAACGCGTGGCGTTGGACGTGTCGGCCCGTGCTGGCGAAGGCGCCAGCGCGGGTGAGCGCCCGTTGATTCCTGGTATCGTGTTCGTCACGTCACTTGCTCCAGAGGGTCGTCGGCGAGCCCGCGCAATACCGTCACGATTTTGGCGAAGGACAGGGCGACGGCGCGCCGTTTGGCATCGGAACACAGACGCAGCCTGGGGCGAGAACAGGCGCACCGACGGTCGGCGTTGAATCGGGCCAGGTTGTTGCATGAAGCGCAAGAAGAGAGTGAAGAGCGAACCGGGCGACGTGTCTCAAAGAACGAGCAAACTCCGCCAGGAGCTGGCCAGTTATCTCCGAGACGAACGTCAGGTGCTGCAGCATCACTGGGTCCGCCAAATGAGGGCGAGCAATCTTTTGCGGGATACGCCGCTAGAGGAGCTCAAGGCCGACTTCGCCGCATTCCACCATACCTTTGCGGACTGCTTGGAAACAGGCGAATACGAAGCGGTGCGGAGTTTGGCCCGGTCAATGGCCCAGCCGGTTGGGCGTGGCCGAATCACCACCGATCGTATCATCGACAGTCTGCTCGCCCTCCGTGATGTGTACTGGCGATCCCTGTTCGAGAAATATCAGGCGGACGTGGAGCTTCTCGCCGCGGCGTTGGATCTCTGTTTTTCAGTGGCAGACCGTCTCCTGGCGCTTGTCGTGCTGAGCATAGGAGTGGAGCAGGCGACAGCCAGTCAACAGGAGATCAGGCAGCTCCGGATGTTGGTGAAAACGGGGATGGTGTTGAATGCCAAGCTCTCGCTGCCGGTCGTTCTTCAGCGGATCGCTAACATGGCCTGCAAGCTGGTGGGCGCACAGTACGGGGCCCTCGGCGTCGTGGACGGAAAAGGGGGTCTTAGTCAGTTCATCACGGCAGGCATCGACGAGAAAACAAAGAAAGCGATCGGCCCCCTTCCGGTCGGGAAGGGTATCCTGGGCGTCCTGGTGCACGAGGCGAAGCCGCTACGCCTCAGGGACCTGACAACGGACGCCCGGGCCCACGGCTTCCCCGCGAACCACCCTCCGATGAATTCGTTCCTGGGCGTGCCCGTCGTTTCGAGGGGGAAGGTGTTCGGCAATCTCTACCTCACCGAGAAGCTGGGCGCTAAAGAGTTCAGCGAAGCCGACGAGGCCGTCGCCATGACCTTGGCCGTTCAGGCTGCCATCGCGATCGAGAATGCCGGTCTCTACGAAGAGCTCCACCGCTCCTACCAGGAGCTGAAGCGATCTCAAGCCCTGCTGCTCAGGCAGGAGAAACTGGCCTCTCTTGGCCGGCTGGCGGCCGGGCTCGCCCATGAGCTCAACAACCCGCTGAACACCGTCGCCGGCTTTGTCGAGGCTCTCCAGCGACGCTGTCAGACCGAGAGTCTTCGGGCCAGCAAGGAATTTGAGGACTTTCCCCGATTCCTTAG
>JANMTH010000153.1:0-1777 GCA_031390305.1 Thermoflexaceae bacterium | reverse complement strand
TTCGTAGGCCTCGGGAGGTGGCTCCTGCCACGGGTCCTCGAGGATGCCCGCTTCGCAGCTTCGGCCCCAGATGTTCTCGTCGATGCTGAACGGGCCCTTCTCGCCCCAGGGGATGTCGATCCCGTGCCGCTTCTGATACTCGATCTGGTAGTCGCGCGCCCTCGCGTTTTCCCGCGTCGGCGCGACGATCGTGAGCATCGGGTCGAGAGTCTGGATGCCCACATCGAAGCGCACCTGGTCGTTGCCCTTGCCCGTGCAACCGTGAGCGACGGCCGTCGCGCCCTCTTGATGCGCGACATCGACCAGGAGCTTGGCCATCAGCGGCCGGGCGAGGGCGGTGGCCAGCGGGTACACGTCCTGGTACATCGCCCCGGCCGCGAGGGCGGGGAAGGCGAAGTAGCGGATGAAGTCCTCTTTGGCATCGATGACGCGGACTTTGAGCGCCCCGGCGGCCATCCCGCGCGACTCGATGACGGGCTGTTCGCGGCTCTTGCCGACGTCGATGTTGAGGGCGATGACCTCGTACCCCTGTTCCACGGAGAGCCATTTGATGGCGGTGGTGGTGTCGAGGCCACCGGAATAGGCGAGCACTAGCTTGGGCATTGGCGAGGTCCGAGGGGCGAGGATCGAGACCCGAGTATCGGCCACAGGCACGGTAGGCGCGACGGGCGCCTGGCGTGTGAGGCCTGGCGTGTTGGACGCAGAGGCGCGGAGGAATCCATGAGCGAGTTGGCGGCGCGGGGACGCGTATCGCGGCGTGAGCCGGGGCCGGTTAGCCCTCGATGCCGCTCGCCAGGAGCTTCGGCAGCTCCTTGTCGTCGGCCGCGACGAGCGCATCGACCCAGCGATGGAAGAGCTGTCCGCCACCTTCATTGCGCCCGAACATCAGGTGGGACTTGGCCCCCGTGGCGAGCGCCTTCTGGAGCCGCTTACCCGTGGCGTAGTCCTCTTCGCTGACGACGCGCCCGAGGAAGGCCATCTTCTTCGCGATCTCGTCCGCGTCATCGGACGCGTCCGTTGGGCCGGGTTGGAGGAAGTTCTGGATCGTGAACGACTCCATCGGCGTCTTCCCCGGGAACATCTGAGAGACCATGTAGCCGCTTCCGCTGCCGCCGGCGATCGAGACGTTCGGGAAGATCGTCCACACACCCGGAGTGAGCATCTCGTCGGTCCACTGCTCCTCGGGCAGGTCCGCCAGCTTGTCGTAGTTCTTCGGCGATGTCATGCGCACATGGGAGCCGAAGACGTGGAAGTCCGGCTGGTAGGCCGAATCCGGGCCGAAGCTGTTCTTGTGGAGGATGGGGATGTGGTAGAGGTCGCGGTAGCCGTCGTAGGCCACCTTCCAGTTCGGTCCGTCGAGCGTCTGCTTACCGACCATGTGCGAACTGGCGAAGCCAAGGTCGTCCAGGACGGCGTCGTAACCGGCCAGGAAGTCATCGAAGTTGACGTCGGAGCCCGGTGTCAGGATTACCCAGACGATGCCAGCACGTTCAAGCGAGGGCAGTACCGTGAGGCCGTTGGCGGCCTTGTCTACCTCGCCGAAGTTCTTCGAATCGAAGACGCTGATGAGGCTGCCGTCGAGGTCGTACGTCCAGGCGTGGTAGGGGCAGCGAAAGCTCTTCGCTGAGCCACAGCCGTCCTCCGCGATCTGCGAACCGCGGTGGCTGCACATGTTCATGAAGGCGCGGGCAACGCCGTCTTCGCCGCGGACGATGAGTACCGGTGTATCCATCACTTCGATGGCGCGATAGGAGCCGGGCTCGCGCAATTCGCAGCT
>JANMTH010000123.1:0-3708 GCA_031390305.1 Thermoflexaceae bacterium | reverse complement strand
AGGCCGGGCCCACGCCGGTCATCGCGCTCGTCGGTCCGTACGGCTATTCGCCCGCCCAGACGGCGGCCAGCGGCGCCCGAAACGACATCGGCCGCCAACAGATCCACCCGGACGCCGTGAGCGTCCACAACGCCGGCCGGGCCTTCCTCGGCCTTGGGGCGATTGCGGCCTCGATCGCGCTTTCCGGCGTCGAGCCGTCGGCGGCGGCGAAGTGGCTCGAAGACGGCGCGACGGCGGCGAGCATGTGGGTCGTCTGCCGCACGGAGGCGCTCGACGGCCTCGGATCCGAGTACGCCATTGAGGCGCCGGACGGCCTTCCCGACAGCGAATACGCCCTGCTCCGCGTGCGGCTTTCGAGCCGTGTCGTTGCTGGCTTCGACACGGTCGAGACTGCGCTGGCCGACGCTCGCCGCCGGGCGGGAGCAGCGGCGTCCGGGGTCGTCCTCGCCGCGGGCGGCCTCGGGCTTGGGACGTCCGAGGTCCTGCGAACCTTCGACGCCGCCCATCCGATCGAAGCGCCGCTGGCGGAGTGGCTTCGCGCGGCGCTCGGTGACTGCATCCCCTTCGGCGCCGCGCCGCTGGCCAGGGAGTAGAGAAGATGCCCGACTTTGGAGAACGCGCCCTCGCCGACTACGCGGACCGCCTTGAGCTTTCGGGGGCAGACGGCTGGGAGCTGGCCGAATGCCGCGTCATCAGCCTGACCTTCGAGCTGCGCAAAGAACAGGCGCTGCCGTTCCTTCCGCGGACGCTGATCCGCCCGGTGCCCGCCTACGCCAAGATCATCGTGATCGACGCGTCCGATTCGCCGGCCGGGCCGTACCGCGAGGCTGCTCTATTTATCGGGGCGCGCGAGAGCGTCCAGATCCGGAACGTCCTGCTCGACTCGATCGTGGAGGGCGAGGCGCAGCTCAGGGTGGCGCGAGCGGCGTTCGGCGGCTCGCGCCGCGGCGGAACGGTCGAGATCCGTGACACGGGAACGGCGATCAAGGTCGCGATTGCGGACGCCACGGGGACGCTCTGCGAGATTCGGCTCGGCGACCTGCGCCGCTGCGACGCGACGATGCTGAAGTACGATGCGCTCCTCGTGCCCGGTAACGTCGGCGGGGAGCCGGCGCTCCTGCGCTGGGGCGTGCGTGTCCCGCTGACGGAGGTCGAAGGCACACTCTCGCGCGACTGGGAGGTGCGGATGCCCCAGCGGGGGACGACCTGGCAGGCGCTCCGCCCGGCCTACAACGTGACGGCGTTCCAGGCCATCGGACCAGCGCGGATCGAAGCGGCTCACGCGCCCGAGCGGACGGCGTAGCGCCCAACCGCGTAGAATCCGCCCGGGGCGAAACCCGGCTCGGAATCCGGCACCCGGACAGGTGGAGATGACATGGGACGACTCGACGGCAAGGTTGCGCTGGTGACGGGAGGAGCGCGTGGCCAGGGCGCCGCGGAGGCGACGCTCCTCGCGGCGGAGGGCGCCACGGTCTACCTCACGGACGTCCTCGACGACGAAGGCAAGGCCACGGCGAAAGCCTGCGGCGGCACCTTCATCCACCACGATGTCAGCAGCGAAGCAGGGTGGAATACCGTCGTCGATCAGGTGATGGGCGAGCAGTCGCGCCTCGATGTCGTCGTGAACAACGCAGGCATCTTCTTCTCACGCGCGCTGACCGAGATGCCACTGGCCGACTGGGACCGCGTTATCGCGATCAACCAGACCGGCGTCTTCCTCGGCATGAAGGTGGCAGGAAAGGCGATGCAGGCAGCCGGCAACGGCGGATCGATCGTCAACATCTCCTCCGTGGCCGGGATGCGCGGCGGTTCGGGCGCTATCGCCTACGCCGCCAGCAAGTGGGCGGTCCGTGGGATGACGAAGGTCGCCGCCTCGGAGCTGGGCCGCTACGGCATCCGCGTGAACTCGATCCACCCCGGCGCCATCGATACGCCGATGCTCCAGCAGGTGCCGGGGATCGAAGCGAACCGCGAACGGACCGTGCGGCGCATCCCCCTCGGCCGGATAGCGGACCCTGAGGACATCGCTCGGGTGGTGCTGTTCCTCGCTTCGGACGACAGTTCGTACATGTCGGGCGCGGAGCTCACCGTGGATGGGGCGTGGATGGTTTAGGAGGTCCGAGGTCCCGAGGTCCGAGGTCGAGGCTACCTCGCCCAGGCGACGCGCTCATCGATGTGGCGCTCCATCGTGTGTTCGACCGGGACGAAGCCGTGGCCCAGCCAAAACGGCGCGGCGCTGTAGTTGGCGCTGGCGAAGTGGAGCGTGCAAGTGGCGTAGCCGTTGTCGCGCACCCATGTGAGGGCCGCATCGAGAACGGCCGTGCCGACGCCGCCGCTCCGCGCCGCCTCGCTGACAATCCCCTCGAAGAGGTAGATGTCGCTGGCGTGCGCCACCACTGGCGGCGTGAAGCCCGGTCGCAGAAACGTTGTCATCGCGATGGGCTCGCCCGACTGGTAGCCGACGAAGTAGGGCATCGAGCCCTCTTCGAGGACGCCGAGGTTGAAGGCACGGGCCGCCGGCAGCGGCTCCTTTAGCAGCGGCCAGAAGATCGGCGCGCGATTGTGGTGCTCCATGAGGACGTCCGAGAGCCGCATGACGACACCGATGTCCTCGCTCCCCGCGCGGTGCACCTCGATGCCTGTCGCGCGGACGTTGGCCACAGGGTCGGCAGCGGGGCGGGTGGCGGCGGTCATCGCCCGGCCGAAGCCAAGCGAGACCCAGGCCTCCTGTTCGTCCGCGTCACCGGCGAGGATGGCGGCGCGGTGGAGGAAGAAGCCCTCGCGCACCCAGGCCGCGGCAAGGTGGCGGTACATCTCGCGATAGACGACCGTCGCGTCCGCACTCTCCGCGATCGCATGGCCTTCGACGGGAATGGATATCGAATGAGGCGGGACGAAGAGGGATTCCATCACGGTCGGCGCCATCAGCATTCGCTGGCCGAAGAGGAAGCCGACGGGCTGGCCAGCGGCTTCGGCGACGACGCCATCGGCGAACGGGTTCGCCTGGAGGGCCGTCACGAAATCCCGGACGGCGGCCGGTGAACCGAGAGCCGAATCGATGAACGGCAGGCGCTCGTGGCCGGAACGCAACCGGGCGGCCAGGAGTTCGGCGCCGACAGCGGCATCCTGGGGAGCGAAAGGACGGACGGTGGGAAGGGCCATGCGATCGGGTTCCTCCGGGAGAATCAGGAAAGTATGCCCGGCCGTACCGGCGTCCGGCCAGCGCCCTGGGGCCCTCCGCCGTGGGGCCCGCGCCCTCACCCCCGTCCCCTCTCCCAGTGCGCTGGGCGAGGGGTGACGGGACGTCGGCGGGCGTGACCCTCTATCGCGGGACTGAAGACTCGGGACTCCCCTCCTAGGCAGGCGTGGCGGCGTTTGTTACAGTCATATTAAATCCTTAGTCCGGAGAGCTTACGCATGTCCGTGCACACCCCCGCCACAACCGTCGCCGAAGCGAGCAAGCACCTCTGGGAGGCGCTCTCGCACCACTCCGTCACGCTCGACCTTGGCGCGAACGACCCGGTGGTCCGCTCTATCTCCGCTTACGGCCAGGCCTGCCGCGAACACGACGAGACGAAAGTCTCGGCGGCCAGTAAGCACGTCTGGGAGGAGCTTTCGCACCACGCGACGACGCTCGACCTGGGCGCCCACGACCCCGTGGTGATGGCCCTGGCGGAATACGGCCAGGCGTGCCGCGACGAGGGCGTG
>JANMTH010000074.1:0-10927 GCA_031390305.1 Thermoflexaceae bacterium | reverse complement strand
CGTCGTCCTCGGGCTCGCTGTCCAATGGGTTCACCCCGCGATCGTAGCGGACGCGGGCCGCGCCGTCCCCACCGTGACCAGCGCCGCCCGCTCAACGTGGCCTGCGCCGCCAGCTCAACGTCCCGCCCTGGCGGACAGCGTCAACGTTCGCGAGGTAGTATGCCCCAGGACGAAGAGGCGGGCGGTGGGAGGAGGGGCGATGAGAACGCTCCGCGCGGTGAGGAACCGCCACGGATGGACCCAGAAAGAGGCGGCGGCCGCGGCTAGCATCGCCACGGTGACGCTCACCAGCTACGAGACGGGTGCGCGAAGGCCACCCCTCACATCCCTTCAGCTGCTCCTTGAACGCTGGCGCGCGACACCCGCCGAGCGCGACGCGGCGTTCGCCGAAGCCGGGTACGAGGGCGCCCCGGCACGCGCCTTCGATGTCTTCGCCAGCCGCCGCCCGCGGGCCGACCGCTACCTCGAGGAGATCGACGCTTACCCCTGGCTCTGTCTCATCTCCAACGAGCGGTTCGAGATAGTCGGCTGGAACAACGTCTCCATGCGCGTCGCCGAAATGGACTTCGGAACCGCTACCTCCAGCCCGGAGGAACGCCACTTCCTCCGCCTCGCCGCCCTCCAACACTTTCGGGACCGGCTGACGAGCTGGGACGACCTTCTCGGCTACATGATCTCCTTCTGGAAGGCGGACCTCGGCGACCCCGAGCGCGCGGCCGAACTCTCGCTCTACATGACGGCCCTGATCGCCCAGCTCCAAAGCGACCATCCGGACGTCCTCGCCCGCGCCATGGGCCTCTGGGCGGCGGCGGAGCCGATGCCCGTTGGCCAGCGCAACGTCCGCCCGGTCACCTGGACGGTGGCGGACGGAACGGTCCTCGAATTCCACACGCTCTTCCGCCCACTGAGCGAGTACGACAGCCTCAACGCCTATGACTGGCATCCCGCCAACGCAGCCACCTGGCGCTGGATGGAAGGACAGCGTTCCGGCCCGGACCCGCTCCAGGCCCATTCCGGAGCGATCTCGCTACCAGCGGAAGGGAGCGTCCCCTGGAACGAGCTGTTCCGAACGGCGCGCGAGCGCCTCGGCCTCTCTCGCCGGGCGGTCGCGGATTCGGCCGTCCGGCGCGGTCTCGAACTTTCTGAAGAGACGGTCTACAGCGTCGAAGCTGGCCGCCGCGTTCCCCGCCAGGGCGTCGTCGTCGCCCTCGCCACGGCGCTCGATATGGACGTAGCGACTCGCAACGCGATCATCGAGCAGCTCCACCTCCCTCCCGAACCGTCTCCCTACGTTCGCTGGCTAACGGGCACACCGATCGCCAACCCGCGCGCTCTCGGGATCCCCGGCCGGCCCATCGGCCGTGTCCGCCTCAGTCAACTTCAGCGGCAGCTACGAGGCTTCAGGTGGCCGTGTGTCGTGATCGACCACGAATGCAGGGTGGTGGGGATAAACGGCGCGGCGGCCGCGGTGCTCGGCGCGGGCCGGGCGGGCGGCATGTTTCCCCAGCGTCCCCACCTCCTCGACATCGTCACGAACGCGCGGTTTCGCGCACAGGCGCGGAACTGGCACGAAGTTGTCGGCATCCTCTTCCCCGGCGTGATGAAGCCGTTCCTCAATCCCGTGACGACGCCGGAAGCTGGCGATACCTTCCGTGAAGCGGTTCGCCGCGCGCACGACATGAACCCGGACGCTTTCCGTGAAATCAACGAGATTTGGAGCACGGGGGTGGAACCTCCCGCTCGCGCCCGCGTTCTCTTCCAGCTCCAGTGGAGCGCGGAGGACGGCGCCGATCTCCTCTTCCATGGATTCGTCAGCGGATGGGACGGCGAAAGCCCCTTCTGGGTGGTCGATCTTCATCCCGGAGACGCCACCACGTGGGAATGGCTGGATGCGCGGGTAGACGGACCCGCCACTGGCGGCCCAACGGACCTCGCCAACGGGATGACCGCAAACGCTATAGTGACGGCGAAACCGCCAGCAGGAAGAGTGACCATGACCGAATGGCAGGACCTCGTCGTCGAAGACGTGCTCGAACCGGAACTTGCGATTTGCGACCCACACCACCACCTCTGGGACCGGCTGGCGACGGCTGGCGCCCCGCCAAACCGCTACCTGCTCGATGAACTGCTGGCCGATACGGGCAGCGGCCACAACGTCGTCAGCACGGTGTTCGTCGAGTGCCTTTCCATGTACCGGGCCGATGGCCCGGCGGAACTGCGCCCGATCGGCGAGACGGAGTTCGTCCAGGGCGTCGCGGCGATGAGCGCCAGCGGCACCTACGGCGCTACCCGCGCGACCGCCGGGATCGTCTCCTTCGCCGACCTCTCGCGCGGAGAAGCGGCGCGGCAGGTGCTGGAAGCGCACATCGCCGCCAGCCCGAACCGCTTTCGTGGCATCCGCCACGCGACTGCCTGGCACGCCAGCCCGGAGATCCGGAACTCGCACGTCGGCTCGCCAGATGGGCTCCTCGGCGACGCCACCTTCCGCCGGGGCTTCGCCCAGCTCGCGCCCCTGGGGCTATCGTTCGATGCCTGGCTCTACCACACCCAGATTCCGGAACTGACCTCGCTGGCCCGCGCCTTCCCGGAGACGGCGATCGTCCTCGACCACTTCGGTGGGCCGCTCGGCATTGGGCCGTACGCCGGCAAGGGGGACGATGTCTTCGCGGAGTGGCGGAAGAACATCGATGAGCTGGCCACCTGCCCGAACGTGCACGTCAAGATCGGCGGGCTGGCGATGCCCGTCAACGGCTTCGATTGGCACAAGCACGAACGCCCACCCACCTCGGAAGAGCTGGCGGCGGCGACGGCCCGCTACTACCTCCACACCATCGATCGCTTCGGTCCCAATCGCTGTATGTTCGAAAGCAACTTTCCCGTCGATCGAGTGAGCTGCTCGTACCAGGTGCTCTGGAACAGCTTCAAGCGGATCGCCTCGGGATTCAGCGCGGCGGAGAAGGCCGAGCTGTTCCACGGCACGGCGACGCGGTTCTACCGGCTCGGGAACGCCTGAACGGCTCGGGTTGAAGCGCAAAGATGCAAGGGAGCGAACGACCGCGGGCCGCGACTGGCGAGGGGCCGCGAAATCCCGCTCAGCGTCGCCTCTTTCGTCCTTCGCGTTGCTACACTCGGGGCATGAAGCCATTCATCGTCGCAGCCTGCCAGGTCCGCGCCTTCGATATCGAGGCGGCCGAGGAGAACCTCGCGAACATCCTGCGCACGCTCGATGAGGCGGGAACGGCCGGGGCCGACCTCGTGCTCCTGCCCGAGTGCGCCTACCCCGCCTACTACCTGAAGGACGGGGACCCCTACGCCCGGCCGAACGTCCGGCCCTACGCCGAGGTCGCGGCGCTGTTCGGGGGGAAGGCGAAGGAGTACGGCTACTGGCTGGCGGCGGGGATGGCCGTGCCCCATGGCGATGGCGCGATCACCAACAGCGGTGTCGTCTTCGGGCCAGACGGGGAAGAGCGCGGGCGCTACGACAAGAGCTTCCTCTGGCACTTCGATCGGAACTGGTTCCGGCCAGGCGGCGAGTTCCCGGTGTTCGATACCGGCTTCTGCCGCTTCGGCATCCTCATCTGCGCGGATGGCCGGGTGCCGGAGATCGCGCGCATGCTGGCCGTGAATGGCGCCGAGATCATCTGCGACCTGACGGCGTGGGTTTCCTGGGCGCGGACGACGGAGGCCCTGACGACGACGCAGTGCGAGTACCTGATGCCCGCGCGGGCGTACGAAAACGGCGTCTGGGTCGCGGCGGCGGACAAATGGGGCACGGAGGACGGCACGATCGTCTACGCCGGACGGTCGACGGTGATCGACCCGCTGGGGGAGGCCCGTGTCTGCGCGGCGAGCGGCGGCGACACCGTCGTGACGTATCGCGTGGAGCCAATGGCCGTCGAGACGGTCCCCCGGCGCCCTTCCCTCTACCGCCTTCTGACGCAGCCGACGGAGGGACTGGCGGCGGTCGCGCTCGAGCACGAGCCACTTGTGCCGTCGCGTTCGGGCGCACGGGTAGCGGTCGTCCCTTCGGATACCGGGTTCAACGCGCGGCGAACGATCGAGCGGTACCTCGCCTTGCGCCGCCAGGACGCTGACCTCGTCGTTTTCGGCGGTGTGCCGGGGCCAGATGGCTGGGAGCTCGAGCTGCCCGAACTCCAGGCGGCCGTGGATGCGCACGGCGGGGCGATGGTCGTCGCCGTAACGACAACGGGCTGCGACTGGCGCCAAACGGCGGCGATCATTCAGCCGGGGAAGATGGTCGAGCACACGGCTTCGCACGGACGCGGCGTTCAGACTGGCGAGCTCTTGCCTCCCGTGGTGACGACGGTGGCCGGGAACGTCGGCCTCCTGATCGGCGACGAGGGGTATGTGCCGGAGGTCGCCCGCATCCTCGCGCTTCAGGGCGCCGACATCCTCGCGTGGCCGCTGTTCGAAGCCGGGCCGATGGCGGAACGGGTCGCCCGCTCCCGGAGCGACGAGAACCGGGTGTTCACGGCCGCGGCGTGGCCCGATGGGGGCCTCGTGGCGAACCCGGACGGTGGCCTGCTCACCGCCGTCCCGGCGGGCACGGGGGTGGCGATGACAGCGAGCGTGCACCTCGCCGCTTCGCGCTGGAAAGAGCGCGCCCCGGGCACACACGTCATCCGCGACCGCCTGCCAGCGGCCTACGGGGCGCTGACGAAGTAGGGAGCTTCAGGAGCGGGGTTGGAGCACCATCAGGGTGAACTGCGCCGGCAGCTGTGTCTTGCTCACCTGGAGGCGCGGCTGCGGTTCCGGCTTCGCCCCGGTCTCCTTGAGGAAGCGGTCGAGGGGTTCGAGTTCCAGCGTCTCGTCGTCCGTCTTGTAGTTCATCGGGATGGTGATTCGGGCGTCGATAGACTGGGCCATATCCCAGGCGGCGGCGGCCGGAACGGCGTTCAGCCCACCGACGGGGATGAGGAGGATATCGACGCCCTTCAGTTCATCGGGAACGCCGGGCGCACCCGGCAGGCCGGCGTGACCGACGCGGATGCCATCGAGTTCGATGATGAAGATCACGTTCCGCGTGCCATCAGGACACTTGTTGGCGACGCCGGTAACGAGGATCCCGCCGACTTCGTATTCGCCCGGCGCGTTCAACACGCGGGCCGATTCGGGCAGGCCCTCGACCGTACCGTAGGCCGGGTCGTTGAGGCGGCTGACGGTGACGACGCTGGCATCGACCTTGCCCAGCTTGTAGCCGCCACCCGGCGGAAACGGGTCGGTGAGGACGATGCCCTCGCGCCCCTTCAGACGAAAACAGTTCCGGCCAAGCCAGGTGATCTCCAGTGCCATGGCTCTGATGGTACGGCGAGCCGGGCCAAGGCGGAACCAAATGTTGAGGTTCGTGATCGGATGCGCCGGAGGCAGTCGCGGCGTGCCCCACCGCTCGCTGAGCGAACCCCGACTGGTGAGGAGCGGCCACGCCAGGCCCACGGCGTCGGCGTCGGCGCTGACGCTCTCGGTTCGCCGTAATCGTAGGAGCGGCGCACTCGCGAACAGCGGCAACGAGTCGCGGGCCGTTCCGCCTTCGGGACAGGCAGTGCGATCGCCCGTAGAATCCGGGCACCCCTATGAACCGAGGCAGGCCATGACCGGCATCCTGAACTTCGACCTGACGGACCACATCGCGACGATCACCCTCAATCGCCCCGAGGCGATGAACGCACTCACCCGCGAGCTCTACGCCGAGCTGGAGGCGGCCGTCCGTCGTTGCCACGCCGACCCGGAGGTACGGGCGGTGATTATCACGGGCGAAGGGCGGGCCTTCTGCTCCGGAGACGACGTCAAGCAGATCATGCTTGGCGAGCAGCGCGACGCTTCGACGGCGCGCCTGCGCGACGTGCGCCCCCGGCCCACGCCGGCGGCGGCGGCGATCCTGGAGTGCGATAAACCCGTGATCGCGGCGGTCAACGGCGCGGCCGTCGGTTGGGGCATGGACCTTTCGCTGTTCGCCGACATCCGCATCGCCTCGACCCTGGCGAAGTTCGGCGAGCTGTTCATTAAGCGCGGCCTCGTCGCCGACCTTGGCGGCCTCTGGCGGCTGCCGGCCGTCGTCGGGCCTTCGAAAGCGGCCGAGCTACTCTTCACCGGGGACGTCATCACGGCGGAGGAAGCGCTGAAGATCGGCCTCGTCTCCCAGGTGGTCTCGCCGGAGGAGCTGCTACCGGCGGCCCGGACGATGGCGGCGAAGATCGCGGCCAATCCGCCGATCGCCATGCGCTGCATGAAGGAGGGGCTGCGCCGGGGGCGCCAGGCCTCGATGGAAGAGATGGGCGCCTACGTCGGCGCCTCGCTCAACTACCTCTTCTCGACGGAGGACCACCGCGAGGGCGCGCTCAGCTTCGTCGAGCGGCGGGAGCCAGTGTTCACGGGGCGGTAGGGGCGGGAGTCGAAGCCCGAGGCTGGAACGCATCGCCGCCGGGGCGGACGCGCGCCTGCGCGTCCAAGGGCGTAGACTCCCGTTTCACCAAACTGGCCACGCGTTCAGGACGGGCACGTGGCATTCTCGAGGAGCCCACCATGAAGATCGGTATCTGCATCCCTGCCCTTGGCCCCCACGTCGATCGCCGCGCCGTGCGCGATTTCGCCATCGAGGCGGAGAAGGCGGGCTACGATTCGCTCTGGGTACAGGAGCACTTCATGTGGCGCCAGATCCCGAAGACGGGCTACGCCGGAGCGCCGGGTGTGCCGATGCCGACGCCGTACCAGAGCCTCCTCCAGCCACTCGAACTGCTCGCCTTCTGTGCGGCCATCACCGACCGCGTCCAGCTCGGGACATCGATCCTGGTGACGGCCTACCACCGGCCGCTGATCCTCGCGCGGCGGCTGGCGACGATCGACGTGCTTTCCGAAGGCCGGCTGCTCGCGGGCCTCGGCCTCGGCTGGATGGCCGAAGAGTACGAGCACATGGACACGCCCTTCGAACGCCGGGGCGCCCGGATGACGGACTTTGTGAAGGCCCTGAAGGCCGCCTGGCTACCGGACCCGGTGAGCTACGAGGGGCCGTTCTTCAACTTTCCGGAATCGCACTCATCGCCCAAGCCGGTGCAGAAGGACGAAGACGGCAACTTCTGCGTGCCAATCCTCACGGGCGGTGGCAACCCGAAATCGTTGCAGCGCTGCGCGAAGTACGCCCATGGCTGGAACCCGGCCGGGATGCCGGCCGGAATGACGGCCCAGGTGCGTCAGCAGCTCGACCAGATGGTCGAGGCGGAGGGCCGGACGGTGAAGCTGCCGACCTACCTCCGGATCTTCAACAACCCAACGATGCCGGGAATTCCGCCATCCGACGGCGGCTTCTTCAAAGGTATGTCGTGGCACGGCACGGCCGCGGAGATGCTCCCGAAGGTGCAGGAGTGCAAGGACGCCGGCATCGACCACATCATCCTGGAGACGAACTTCTGGGAGGCGAACCCGAGCAGCGCGAACTGGGTGAAGCAGGTCGAGTTCTTCGCGCCGCTGATCGGCGTAGCCCACGGGTAGGCGCTTGCCGGTAGGCGGTAGGCGGTAGGCGGTAGGCGGTAGGCGGTAGGATGATGCGACACCAGCGGGAGCACACCGATGCCCTTCACCGATGAAGCGACGAGCCGTGAATACAGGGAGGCCTGGGAGGCCTGGAAGAAGCAGATCGAGCACGTCCACCGTGTCTTCCTCGATGGCGAGGCGCTCCGGCCGGACGCGATCAAGGGCCTCTTGAACCGCGAGGCGCGGGCCAAGGGGAAGTACGACGTTGCCCGGCTTCGGCTCCTGGGATTGGAGACGAGCGACGTGCTCGACCCGCCGGCGGCCGGGGAGAACCCGTTCCGGTAGGAGCGGCGAAGTGCCGGAGTAAGCGAGTATCGGAGTGACGGAGTTGGCGCGAGCGGCGGTGCTCCCTTACCGCCGCAAGCTTGCGCTTGATCTACACTCTCGGCAGGGCCGCTCGGGTGGCCCGAGTTTCGGCGCGGGGGAACCATGGCAAGCCAGCGTTCGCTCGGCCGGCAGTTCGGTGACCGCCGCTTCGTCTACCTCGTGTTCGCCCTCCTCGCGCTCGGGCCGCTGCTCGCATTCGGGCTTGGGCCGTTGACGAACGAAAGCTTTGGGCTGGATGGACCGGGCGGGCCGATCCTCGCCTTTTCCGCCGGCGTCCTCTCGTTCGTCTCGCCCTGCGTCCTGCCACTCGTGCCTATTTACATCACGCACATTTCGGGGGCGAGCATCGAGAACGGGCGCGTCGTCACCGACCGGCGAGTGACCTTCAGCCACGCCGTCGCCTTCGTCGCTGGCCTCTCGCTCGTCTTCATCATCCTCGGGACGAGCGTGGGCCTGCTCGGTTCGTACTTCCTGAAGGACAACCAGCGCGACCTCGAGAAGGTGGCGGGAGTGATGCTGCTCTTCATGGGCATCCTCCTGATCCCGGCCCACGGCGCACGTTCACCGATGCGGTCAGCGCTGGTGCTTGTCGTCCTGACGGTCGTCTATCTCTTTGTGGCCGAAGTGGCGAGCCTCCGGGGCGACCGCGTGGCCCTCGTTCAACTGGCCGCCGTGATGGGGGTGGCCTGGCTGCGCTTCGCGGCGTACCTCCCGCTCAACCTGTTGAACCGGACGTTCGAGGTGAACATCGGAAAGAGCCGCAAGGTGGGGTACACCCGCTCGGCCCTCTTCGGTGGCGCGTTCGCGGTCGGTTGGACGCCCTGCGTGGGGCCGATTCTCGGCGGCATCCTGACGTTGGCGGCGACATCGAACGGGGCGTGGACGGGAACGTATCTGCTGCTCGCCTATTCGGCGGGCTTCAGCATCCCCTTCCTGATCACGGGGCTGGCTGTCTCGGATGTGTCGCGATTTCTCCGCAAGATCCAGCGCTACACGCCGACCATCGAGGTCGCCAGCGGGCTCATGCTGATCGGCGTGGGGCTCTTGCTCTGGTATGGGAAGCTGACGGGGCTGAACAACTACTTCACCTTCGCGGACTTCAACGGCGGGCTCTGAGCGAAGCGCCGGCGCGTGGCCGGTAGCGGGGAGTCCGTGCTACGCTCGGAGGGTCTCGCGGCGCGTTCGTCTAGAGGCCCAGGACGTCGCCCTTTCAAGGCGAAGATCAGGGGTTCGAATCCCCTACGCGCTACCAATCCTTTCTGAATCCGGGGGCGGGCTCGACAGGCTTGAGATTCCCGAATGGGTGCCAGCGGAGCGGTACTGCCTCCGATCTGGCGTGCCCGTGCGCCGCTTCCCCAGGCCGTGGGATTCTGATGATTGGGCGATGCCCGTGGTTACACGGCGGGCTCCTGAGCGGGGGCGCTACTGACCATGGCGGCGAATAGCCACGAAGGCCGCGTGACGGCGTAGACTTGGGCCGTCTGTCGCGGTACGCCGCGCCGCGCCCGGACACCAGGGAGGTCGCACATGCCCGCACGCTCCTTCGCGGCGGATGCCGCCGCCGCAAGCGCCGGTGCCCTCCCTGTTGCGCGGAGTATCGTTTTCCGTTTGCTCGCGGGCGAGCCAGCGGCTTCGGCTCCCCTGGAGACGGCCCGGGAGGTGGTCGCCGCGATCGAAGGTATGGGCAGCTGGCGGGTCGAACCCTTCGAAAGCCTGGCCGGCTGGTACGAGGCGGCGCCCGGCCAGGAAACCGAGCCGGTCTCCCTGGGCGCGGCCTGGGCGTTCTGCCGCGAACTGCGTGCGTTCGCGGGGGTAGACGAAGCGGAGCCGTCGCTCCTGATCGCCAATCCGTTGCCGCCGGGCGAGCGGGAACTGGAAGCGTTTGCGATGGGGCTCGGCCGCGACCAGTTCGCGCTCTGGGGCACGCCCTACGACGATGCCACCGAGAAGCGGATTCGTGAAGCCCGTGAACACCCCGATTGGCACCTGAGACAGCTCACGGCCGGTCCCGCGTGGGAGTTCTGGCGGCAGCGGCACCCGGGCGAAGTGCCGGGCGAGGGCATCCTGATCGGCCATCCCGATACGGGGTACACGGCCCATCCCCAGGTCTTCGGCCGCTTCCGGCTCCCCGGCCGTTCGTTTGTCCGCGACGAACGGGGACAGGAGGAACCCGAGGCCAGGGACGACCTTCGCCGGCCGGGCGCCCACCCGATCGAGAGCCCCGGCCACGGGACGGCGACGGCGAGCGTCATCGCCAGCCCGGAGCGTGACGAGGCATCGACCGGGAAGGATGTCCTCGGCCTGGCGCCCGGCGCGACCATCCTCCCTCTCCGCGTCTCGACCTCGGTCATCCACTTCGATTTCGGCAACGTCAGCCGGGCGATCCTCCATGCCGTCGCCGAGGGCGCGGACGTCGTTTCGATGTCGCTTGGCGGCCCGATGAAGTCGTCGCTCCTCCGGGATTGCATCCGCGAGGCGCACAAGCGGGGAGTCATCGTCGTCTCGGCGGCCGGCAATATGGTGCCGACGACGATGTTCCCGGCCGCCTTTCCAGAGGTGATCGCGGTGGCCGCGACACACGCCGGGGGTGGCGCCTGGCGCTTTTCCGGCCTCGGCCGGTTGGTCGATATCGCGGCGCCGGGCGAGGACGTGCTGACCGCGAAGGCGAAACCGCGCGAAACGGCGTCGGCCGGCGCCACAACGCCCGCTGAGGCCGTCTACTCCACCGGTCCAGGAACGGGCACTTCCTTCGCGACGGCCTGCGTAGCGGGGTTGGCCGCGCTCTGGCTCTCGTTTCACGGCGGCCGTCAGGCGGTGGCCGCCCACTACGGGACGCCACTGCTCGTTCCGTTCGCCTTCCAGTACCTCCTGGCGAGCACGGCCCGAAAGGAACCGGACTGGGTTCGGAAGAAGATGCACGGGGCCGGCATCCCGAACGCGGAGGCGCTCCTGCGGGCGGAATTGCCGCCGAGGGCGGACGTCGAGCGATTCGAGGCGGTTATCCGGGGCCAGAAGAGCAACTTCTTCACGCTCATCTCGGGGCTCATCCGTGGCG
>JANMTH010000022.1:0-4729 GCA_031390305.1 Thermoflexaceae bacterium | reverse complement strand
CGATGCGGTCGGTGATTTTGTCACCGCGCAGGAGTATAGGCGAGTGTCAGGTTTTTTGCCTGCTCCATCGCAACGCGGCGCACCCCACGCGGCCTGCCTCAGATTCGCCAGAACAATGGTTAAACGAGCCTGTGGCCCTTGTGATACATACACTTATAGCTATATTATTTATAGCAACAAGCATTGCGCACTACACCGGTCAGGCCAAACAAAAGCGGCCCGCAGGCCGCTTTTGTTTGAATGTCCGGGATGCCTATCAGCCCGGCTTCTTCTCCGTCTTCGCCGCGGACGATGAGCACCGGTGTATCCATCACTTCGATGGCGCGATAGGAGCCGGGCTCGCGCAATTCGCAGCTGAAGCCGAGCGCCAGGGGAATGCGCTTGAAGATCCGATCGACTTCCTTCTGCCAGCGCTCCCGATCGACGTAGAGGCTGGCGGGGACGCGATAGACATCCGGCGCCAGGTCGATCTTGTTCGCCTGAAGGTTGTCGACTTCACGGCGGGCCATCGCTACGAGCTGTTCACGACTCATGCTGAAACATCCCTCACACGTCTGTAGGACGCTGGCCGCTCGGCCAGTTTTCGTCATCCTGAGCATAGGCCGCGAAGCTGCCGGTGACAACCGGACCGAGCATCCGCGGAGGCCCTACTCGGCCCGCTCGCGATACTGGAGGGCCTCGGCGATGTGGACCGTTTCGACCGTCTCGCTGCCGCCGAGGTCGGCCACGGTGCGGGCAACCTTGAGGATGCGGTGGAAAGCACGGGCCGAGAGCGTGAGCTGCCGCACCGCGACTTCGAGGAGGCTTCGCGCCTCCTCCCGCAGGTGGGCCTGGACGAGATCGCGGACGAGCGCCGGCGGCATCTCCGCGTTCACGTGCACCGTGGCCGCTCCGGCGCCCGCGAAGCGCGCCGCCTGGCGCGCCCGAGCGGCATCGACGCGTCCGCGCACGTGCTCGGAAGACTCGCCCCGCGCCCCCACCGCGAGCTTCTGGAAGTCCACACGCGGTACATCGACGAAGAGGTCGATACGGTCGAGGAGGGGGCCCGAGATCCGCCGCTGGTAGGCCGAGACAGACTGCGGCGAACACGAGCACGCCCGCTCGGCGTCGCCGTACCAGCCGCACCGGCACGGGTTCATGCTGCAGACCAACGCGAAGTTCGCCGGGAAGGTAGTCGAATACCGCGCGCGGGAGATCGTCACGACCCGGTCTTCCAGCGGCTGGCGGAGGACTTCGAGGACGCGCGGGTCGAACTCCGGCAGCTCATCGAGGAAGAGGACACCGCGATGCGAGAGCGTGATCTCCCCTGGCCGCGGGGGCGAGCCACCACCCACCAGCCCGGCGTTCGAAATCGTGTGGTGCGGCGTACGAAAGGGCCGCACGGTCACTACCCCCGTCCCCGGCGGGAGGAGGCCGGTCACGCTCTGGATGCGGGTAACCTCCATCGCTTCGTCCGGCGAAAGGTCCGGGAGAATGGATGGCATCGCACGCGCGAGGAGCGTCTTTCCGCTCCCGGGAGGGCCGCGCAGAATCACGTTATGTCCGCCAGCGGCCGACACTTCCAGCGCCCTCTTCGCCTGTTCCTGCCCGACGACGTCCGCGAAGTCGTTGGTGTAGTTCACGCCACTCCGATCGGGGACGGGCATCGCGCCCTCGAGCGCGGGCAGCGGTACCGACCCGATGAGGTGTGCCGCCAGCGCCGAGAGGCTCTCGACCGGGTAGATCGTCATCCCCGGAATGAGCGCGGCTTCCGGGGCGTTCACGGCTGGAACGAAGGCCCGCGTCTTCCCACGGGCCTTCGCCAGGGCGATCATGGGGAGGACCCCACGAACCGGCCGGAGGTCGCCGGTGAGCGCCAGTTCACCGACAAAGATCGCGTCTTCGACGGCCGCAATCACCTGCCCGCTGGCCAGGAGGATGCCAGCGGCGATCGGGAGGTCGTAGGCGGGTCCCTCCTTGCGCAGGTCTCCGGGCCCAAGGTTCACCGTGACCCTGCTGTTGAAAGGGTAGGTCAGCCCGCTGTTGCGGATGGCCGCCCTTACCCGTTCCTTCGACTCTTGAACGGAAGTGTCTGGCAGCCCGACAACGGTCGTCTGCGGCTGCTGGGCGCGCGTGATATCGACCTCGACGGTGACCAGTTCACCATCGATCCCTACCACCGCACAGCTGAAGACACGAGCCAACATCGCTGCGGATTCTGCGAGCGGCCAACACCGCACGTCAATGCGGGCGTTCCCGCTCGTTGTCCGGCATCCGTTGCCGGTGGCGCACGGGCGGCCGAAGGGACGGCATGGAAGATGCGCGTCGATCCACGGGGGTAGGGGTCAGGAACTTGGCGAGATCGCCGAATAGCGGGGAGGGCCAACTTCCTCTGGCGCGTTGTCAGATAGGGTAAGGGGTCCTCCCGTGCAGCGTAGAACCTACATGCAGACCCCGAGCGCCTCCTGAGCGTATTGTCAGGAGAAACGCATGCCGCGCTCACCGAACGGATTCTCCCCCGCCTGCCGAAAGAAACCGATTCGCCGGCAGGTCTCGTACAATGATTCTTCCCCGGCGGTCGCCGACATTCCGTGACTGGAGCCGAAACGCTGACTCAGGAGTTCCCCCCTTCCTCACGAGCCCCCAGACCAGGAGTGTGTAGCAAGTGAAGGTCCTCGTTTTCGGTGCAAGTGGGTACATTGGCACCAACCTGATTCCGAAGCTGCTCGCACGAAGCTTGTCGGTTCGTGCGAGCGCCCGTCATATCGACGTGCTGGAGGCGCGCGGCTGGCAGGGCGTGGAACTCGTCTCTGCCGATGCACTGAAGCCGTTATCACTCAAAGCCGCCCTTAGGGGCATCGATCTGGCCTACTACCTGGTGCATTCGATGGCAGCCGGCGGAGACTTCGCCCGGCTCGATCGCGAGGCGGCCGCCAACTTCCGCGATGCGGCAGCCGCCGCCGGGGTGCACCGGATCATCTATCTCGGTGGTCTGCAAGCCTCCGACGGCTCGAGCCCGCATCTGCGATCACGTCAAGAAACCGGCGACATCCTCCGGGGCGGACCCGTACCCGTCACGGAGGTCAGGGCCGGGATTGTGGTGGGGCCGGGTTCCGCCGGGTTCGAAGTTATCCGAGACCTTGTGAACCACCTGCCTGTGATGACCACTCCTCGGTGGGTTCGCTCCCGTACGCGCCCCATCGCTCTCGACGATCTTCTGGCCTACCTGGTTCTGCTCGCCGACGCTCCCGGGACAGCCGGGCGCACCTTTGATGTCGGCGGGCCCGAAACCCTGACCTATAAGGAGATGCTGACAACCTTCGCGGCTGTGACGGGCAAACGTTGCTACGTCATCCCCCTGCCCGTGCTTACTCCGCGCCTCTCTTCGTACTGGCTGGGGCTGGTAACAGCGGTCCCGGCATCTATTGCCCGCCCGCTCATTGATGGCCTGCGCCATGATCTGATTCCTGACGACCGGGCGATCCGGGAGATCGCGCCGATCCCGTTGCAGACATACGGCGATGCGATCGTCGCGGCCCTCGAACAGGAGCGAACTCTTTCTGTGCCGGCACGCTGGACCGAAGGTGCGCTCGCCTTCCGCGGCTACAACCCGGAAATCTCCTACTACTCCAAGGGCGAGCGCACGGAAGTCGTCGCCCGCGCGGCGGCCGCCAATCTCTGGAGGGTTGTTGCGAGCATCGGCGGCGATGCGGGGTACTACTTCGCCAACCCCCTCTGGCGCATCCGCGGCCTGCTGGACCGTCTTGTCGGCGGTCCCGGTATGCGGCGAGGCAGGCGCGATCCGTCCAGCGTCCGGGTAGGCGACACTATCGACTTTTGGCGTGTTGTATCAGTCGATCCGGGACGTCGCCTGACCCTGCTGGCGGAGATGCGGCTCCCAGGAACGGCCATACTGGAGTTCGAAGTTGAACCCATTGATGAGCGTTCGAGCAAGCTGGTAACCACGGCGCGCTTTCACCCCGCCGGCCTGCCGGGTCTGTTCTATTGGAACTCGCTGGCGCTCTTCCACAACCGCATCTTCCGCCTGATGCCGCGCGCGATGGTACGCCGGGCGGAGCGGCTGGACGCGGCGGGCGACTGACCCGGCCTGACCCGCGTTCGCTCAGCATTTCGTGGCTGGCACCGATCGCAGCCGGACTCTGGCGGCAGATCGCCGATGCTCCTCCCGCCGACCCTGCAGGGCGGAGATGCCGAGATCGATTGGCCCATTGAGGCGAATCTCTACACGACCATCAAGAGATGGTCTGGTGCTTGTTAAATCGCGGCAAACACTGGACAATTCGACTGTTTAGTGCCAGAGTTTGTACTATATTTGTTCATGTGGTGTGGCCGCGGGCCTGTGGCCCGGATTCATATGCGAGCGCAACCAAGAGGAGGAGACGATGGATTGGACCTACCCGGCAGGTGCAGGCGAGGAGGGCATCTACGAGATCGGCGGCCGGCTGGCGGAACGGCTGGGTCGCTTCCCGGACGCCACGGCGTTCATTCATGACCCCCGCGAGATGCTGCGCGTCACGAGGCGAGTCGAGGCAATCGCGAAGACGGGGACCCTTCTGTCCGGCTTCCAGACTTCCCGGAAGTTCGACGTGGAAGCCTCGCGGTATCGGGAACTGGTGGCGGCGAACACCCAGGTCACGGTCTATGGCACCGCCCGGCCGATGAGCCACATCCCAGGAGTGGACTACCGCCAGCTAGCTCCCGACACGCGCAGGCTCGAGAACCAGTGGTT
>JANMTH010000823.1:0-2715 GCA_031390305.1 Thermoflexaceae bacterium | reverse complement strand
GACCAGGTCGAGTTCAGCCGCTGGATTCGAGCCATGACGCCGTTGCTCGACCCAGCGCCGCACCCCGCGCTGTACCCGCCAGGCATTCAAGCCACGTCCGAGGCGGCCGCCTATGTCGAAGGACTTCTGCGCAATGTCAGGCCCGGGGATGGCTCCGTCGCCGGGACGCTCCTGGAAGCGACCGGCGAGGAGAGAGGGCTAACCCAGAAGGAGGCATCTAGCGCCCTCCTCCTTCTCCTCCTTGCCGGCCAGGAAACGGCGACGAACCTGATCGGTACCGCTGTCCACATGCTGTTGAGCAGCGGTCAGTCGCTCGGCTCGCTCCTGGAGCAAGGCGAAGGACATGCGGGTGACGTCATCGAAGAGGTCCTTCGTCTCGGAGCGCCCATACAGGCCGTGGCCCGAACCGCCACAGCGGACATGAAGCTCGGGGGCCGGACGATAAGGTCGGGCGAGGGCTTGATCGTGATACTCGGCGCCACGAACGTTGACCCTCGCGAATACCCTGACCCGCTTGGGTTTAAAGCTGGCCGCCGCGTCAATCACCTCTCATTTGGCCATGGCCCACACTACTGCCTCGGCGCTCCGCTCGCGCGGCTGGAAAGCAGGCTTGCCTTGCTCGCCCTCGCCCGCGCCTTCCCGAATCTCAGCATCGCCGAGCCGGATCCGGTGTTCAGGCCACTGATCAACTTTCGTGGTCTGCAGCGGCTCCTCGTCAGTCCCGGGCCCGCCGCTCCTTCACCTGCTCCCACGCCCGGAGCAGAAGCGGCAGCTGGTGGTCCGCCAGGCGGCGGTGGCCCGCGGCGTTGATGTGGACGCCGTCGGCTTCGCGGTAACGCAGCCATTCGTCATCTGGCACTTCGACGTCACTGGTTTCGTGGGGGATGCCCCGCTCGGCGCAGTACTCCGTGATCGCCCGGTAGACGGTCAGTCTCCGTTCGCGCGCCCAGCCGGGCCGCCGTGGCTTCCCCCAGGCGAGGTCCGACCGGGGAAGCCCGTAGACCGCCGGGACGATTCCCGGATCGATCGCGAGGACATCGAGGTACGACTTGACCGCTTCGACGACCTGTTCGGGCTCGAAGAAGGCGCTCCCGCCGCCGGACCGCAGGGCGAGGTTCCGCACGCTCCAGAGGAGCCTCGAACGCACTACCCGCGGATGGGCTCCCCAGCGCTGCAGCTTTCGCATCGGCGAACGCAGGAGACCGCCGCCTGCTCGTCCGGCCTTGAGCGGCACCGACTCGTAGGCGAACCAGTAGGGCGTAATCACTACCAGGGCGATGTCCGGCTTCGCCTGCCGCGCCCACCGCCCGATGACGGCGTCCATTCGCTCCTTCGGCCAGATCGGGTACATCGCCGTTTCTACCGGTTCACCGATCGTTGCCGCGAGGTCGGCGTCTACCAGCGCGGGCGCACGCAGCTCCGCGGGAACGCTGCCGCGGAGGTCGATGCTCGTCGTCAGGCGAAGAAGCTTCATCGGGCCTCGATGCTCCGGGAGAACGAAGCGGGGCGCAAGTCTTCACTCGCGCCCCGTTCAGACAGGCTTTCGGCATGCCGAAGGGCGGAGCACCGGAGCGGGAAGCGGCGCTTCCGATACTCCGATACCTCACTACGCCGTTACTCGCCTAGAATCCCTGGAAGTCCCACTTCTCGCCCGAGCGGTACTTCCGGATCGCCGCCCGGCTGACGACCATGCGGTGGACCTCATCCGGGCCATCGGCGATGCGCAGGATGCGGGCCGACTTGTACATCGCCTGGAGGGGCGTGTCGGTGGTCACGCCCATGGCGCCGTGTACCTGGATCGCCTTGTCGATGACTTCGCAGGCGACGTTGACGACGAAGAACTTGATCATCGAGACCTCGACTCGCGCTTCGTCGCCGGTGTCGATCTTCGCGGCCGCCTGCATGGTGAGCAGGCGCGCCGCCTGGATGTTGACGAGCGAATCGGCGATCCAGTTTTGGACCGTCTGCTTTTCGGAAAGCGTGCTCCCGAAGGCCGAACGGTTGATGGCGCGCGTGCACATCAGGTCGAAGGCGCGCTGCGCCTGGCCGAGAGCGCGCATGCAATGGTGGATGCGGCCGGGGCCGAGACGCCGCTGCGAGAGCTTGAAGCCCCAGCCTTGCGGCCCGAGGAGGTTCGTCACGGGCACGCGGACGTTGTCGTAGTGGACGACGGGGTGGTTCGAGTCTTCATCTCCCCAGACTTCGACGATCCGTTCGATCTTGAAGCCGGGCGTGTCCGTCGGGACGATGATCTGGCTCATCCTGCTGTGTGGAGGCTGCTCGGGGTCAGTCACGGCCATGACGACGGCGAAGCTCGCCCCGATCGCGCCCGAACTGAACCACTTGCGGCCGTTGATCACGAACTCGTCGCCCTCGCGGACGGCGGTCGTCTGCAGGCCCGTCGGGTCGGCGCCGGAAACGGCGGGCTCGGTCATCGAAAAGCAGGAGCGGATTTCTCCCGCGACGAGCGGCTTAAGGAAGCGCTCCTTGATCTCCGGGCTGCCGTACTGGTGGAGGATTTCGGCGTTGCCCGAATCGGGCGCCTGCGAGCCGAAGGCCGGCGAAGCGACGAGGCTGCTGCCGATGATCTCGTTCATGTAGGCGTAGGTGAGGAAGCCGATCCCCATGCCGCCCGCGTCCTTTGGGAGGTGGGGCGCCCAGTAGCCGGCCGCCTTGTTGATCCCCTGGAGCTTCTTCATCAGGGCCGCCGCTTCA
>JANMTH010000812.1:0-2893 GCA_031390305.1 Thermoflexaceae bacterium | reverse complement strand
GTGGTGGCCTTGACGATAGCGGCTGCGCGTTTGGCTGGATCGCCGCTCTTGAAGATACCGCTGCCGACGAACACACCATCGACGCCGAGATGCATCATGAGAGCGGCATCTGCCGGGGTTGCCACGCCGCCCGCTGCAAAGTTTACCACAGGCAAACGGCCCAGTTCAGCGACTTCTTTGACGAGGGCATAGGGGGCTGCGATTTCTTTGGCAAATGTAAAGAGTTCATCTTCATCGAGCGACTTGAGGCGGCGAATCTCGCCCATGAGGGTGCGGGCATGACGAACGGCCTCGACAACATCGCCTGTGCCTGCTTCGCCCTTGGTGCGGATCATGGCCGCGCCCTCGCCGATGCGGCGGAGGGCCTCACCGAGGTTGCGGCAGCCGCAGACGAAGGGGACATCGAAGCGCTGCTTATCGATGTGGTGGGTTTCATCGGCCGGGGTTAGCACCTCGGACTCGTCGATGTAATCGATGCCGAGCGCCTGAAGGACCTCCGCCTCGACGAAGTGGCCGATGCGGGCCTTGGCCATGACGGGGATGCTGACGGCGGCGATGATCCCGCGGATCATCTCGGGGTCGCTCATGCGGGCGACTCCGCCGTCGCGGCGGATATCGGCGGGCACGCGTTCGAGCGCCATGACGGCACAGGCGCCGGCTTCCTCGGCGATCTTCGCGTGTTCGGGAGTGACGACGTCCATGATGACGCCGCCCTTGAGCATCTGCGCGAGTCCGACCTTGACGGCCCAGGTCCCGGTTTGTGGCATGACAGCGTCTCCTCTGGTGGTTTGGAACGTGGATCGAATGGTAGCAGCGTCAATCGCAACGAGGGGCGCGTTGCGGGCGGCCGTTGGCCATTTGCCATGGGCCGTTAGACCCCGCGACGACCCCAGCGTGCAGACCGCCAACGCCTTTGCTTCTTTGTCCCTTTACGTTTAGCCGCCGGCCGATGGCTAACGGCCAACGGCCCCGTCCATAATGACGGACCCGATCTTTCGGGCGAGGACGTGCCATGGCATTCACGGTCGATCCCAATGCGTTCCGGTTCGGCGCTGGCGTTGAGAACGCCATGAAGGGGAAGCGCGTCCTTATCACGGGGGCGGGCAAGGACGGCGGCATCGGCCAGGCGTTCGCCCTCGCGGCCGGGCTGAATGGAGCGGCGAGTGTCGGCGTTCACTTCCATCGCAGCTACATCGACGGCTTCGACCTCGTCGGGCGGCTGAGGGCGGAGGGTGTGAACGCCTTTCCCGTGCAGGCGGACGTGACGAACATGGGCGACCTCTGGGCGACGCGAAGCTACATCATCGAGCAGATGGGTGGGCTCCCTCCGAACCTCGTGATCTGCAACTCCGGGCTTTCGGAGAAGGGGTATTCGTTCGGGCGGGCGTTACGAGAGGTGGAGGGCGAGCCGAAGGCCGTGCGCCGGGCGCGTGTCCGCCAGCACTTCATCGATAGCCTCGAGGAATCTCGGCTGGTGCTGGATACGAAGATCGATGGCTTCCTGGCGATGACCCATCTCTGGGCCGGCGAAGCGGTCTACCACAACGAGCCGTTGCGGCTCGTGTACGTCTCCTCGCGCCAGGCGATCGACCCCGGGGCGACGGTTCCGGGCTACGCCATCTCGAACTGGGCGGTTCTCCAGCTGCCGAAAGTGCTGGAGGTAAACCTGGGGAAGAGCGCCGCGCTGGTCTCGGCCTTCTCTGTGCTCTACCCGTTCGTGCGCACGGGGATGACGGGCGAGTACGCGGAGAACGCGAAGGTCTTCGGGCGCTGGCAGCCGCGCATGTTGGAGACGAGCGAGGCGGCCCAGGCGTTCATGCAGCTTCTGGCCCGGCCCGTGGAAGAGACGGCGGGGGGCATGTTCGAAGTGAAGGTGGTACAGGGCGCGGGCGGCGTCGAGGTGAGCTGGGAGCAGGTTCACCTCGATGTGCGTGAGGCGCCTCTGGCCTGGAGCGCGGGCGAACCGTTGGTTTTCGGGGCGGCGGCCGGGTAGCGGCCCTCTCCCCCCAGCCCCCTCTCCCGGCTCTCGCGTCGCGGGCGAGGGGGCCAAAGGGCGATCAGCTATCGCGGACTCTGAAGGGCCGTACTAGCCAAGGCCGCGAAGGAAGGCGAGGAGCGGCGGATTGACCGCGTCCGGGTGCGTCAGGTTAGCGGCGTGGGCCGCGCCTTCGACCCAGACGACGCCGTCGCAGCCCTTCAGGCCCGCCGCCATCGTCTCGGCGCGAGCGGGGACGAGCGCGGCATCGGCCGTGCCGTGGACAACGAAGGCCGGGCAACCGATCTCGGCGAGGCGGCCCATCAGGTCGTCGCGGCCGAAGAGGCAGGCTGCTGGCTCGGCCAGAAGCTCTTTCGGGCGAGCCTGCCACTTCGCTATCCAGCGGGCGTCTTCGGCGGGCTCGTTGATGATCAGCTGGGCGACGGCGGTGGCCAGTTCATCCACGGGGCCCGCCGTCACCCAGGCCTGGACCATGCCGCGTTGGCCCTCCTGCGTCTCCGGGTCGTCGATATCGGCGCAGGTATCGATGAGGACGAGGGCGCGAACGCGAGCCGGGGCGAGGAGGGCGGCGCGCAGGGAGAGAAACCCGCCCTGGGACATGCCGCCAACGACGGCGCTATCGATGCCGAGGTGATCGAGGAGGCCCAGGCAATCGCGGGCGGAGTCCCAGTAGGTGAACGGCTTGCCATCGAACTCGGTAGCGCCGAAGCCGCGTTCATCCCAGGTGATGACGCGGAACTCCGGCGTGAGCGCCGCGACCTGGGGGGCGAACATCTCATGATCCATGAGGAAGCCGTGGGCGAGGATGACGGGCGGGCCATCGCCGCCGCTGTCCTCGAAGAAGATGCGTTGTCCGTTGATGCTGGCGAATGGCATGGGGACACCTCCGGGCGGGAG
>JANMTH010000800.1:0-6288 GCA_031390305.1 Thermoflexaceae bacterium | reverse complement strand
GGTTTGACGCAGAGACGCAGAGCGGACGAGCGTTGGGCCCTACTGCGGCCCCTCTTCCGCAGGGATCTCCTCGCCGTCTGCGATCAGCCCTTTGACGTGAAGCGCGATGGCTTCGCGGACGTTGGCGGTAGCTTCAGCAATCGAATCGCCGAATGTATGACACCCGCGGAGCGCGGGTACGTACGCGTGGAACGCGTCACCATCAGGTTCAATCAGGACGGTAAACGTCAGGTCTTCCATGACCGCAGTGTATCGGTCGTTGCCCCGCGGTGGTGAGGCGACGGGAAGAGCGGCTTTCGCCACGTCGGACGCGCCGATATCACCCGCCGCCGCCGTGCTCAGGACCTGCTCGCGGTTAGCCTCTTCGGCACCCCGCTAGATAGTCAGTCCGCCAAGGCCCTGCACGCCCCGGACGTACTCAATCTCGCCGACGTGCCGGTAGCCGTGGCTCAGGCAGATGCCGTAGAGCCCGTCCCAGAGCGTCATCTCGCCCAACGGCTTGATCGTCACCCGTCGCGCCTCGAACTCCTCTGGCGACATCGAGGCGAGGTAGGCGTCGGTCGCCGCCCACACGCCCTGCTGGTAGGTGTGCCATCTGGCGACATCGTGGAGCTGCACGGCGTTCGCCTCGGCCTCCGTCATGCCCGTGCCCTGGCTGGTGCGGGGGAGTGCGAAGTGGATGTCGTGGCCGCCCTCGATCCATACCGTCGGCTTCCTCTGGACGACGAAGTTGACGATGTTGTCCTCCGTCCGAACGTAGTGCCAGAGGCTGAAGAAGCCGCTCACGCCGCCTTCCGAAGGACGGAAGTTGAAGTGCTCCGATGTCATGTCTTCGACCGCTTTGTCGAGCAGGCCGTGCATCGATTTCAGGCTGCGGCGCAGCAATCCCTGCATGGTTTCCATTGGTCGTTCCTCCACTGGCAAGACATCATGGCGACCGGCGGGGCGAGCGTCCACCGCTTCCGCCGCTCGATACCGGCGGTTCCCCGATGTCCCTTGCGGGCCTTCTGACGAAACCCTTGGCAGGTGAAGTTGATGCGGCCATTTCTGGCGACCCTCGCACTTGCTGGTCTCTCGTCCGTCGCGGGGCTCGCCCTCCAGGTCATGCCTTCGGCCCACTTCTCTGGCTCGGACGCCCTGCCCGCGCCCGCCGCCGTTCCCGCGGTAGCGGCGACGCCGGTTCCCGAAGCGCAGCTCCAGTTGGCCGAAAGCTCACGCGGTGTCTCAAACGAGCCCGTCTCGGCCGTCCTTTCCGGCGCCCTGGCGACCGCGCCCGCGCCCGATACGGCGGCGCAAGCGGCGATCACTCCGCTCACGGAGACGGGTCCAGCGGCCGCCGGTCTCGTTTCTCACCCCCGCAAGGCGGCGGCGCTGTACGACGTGATGAACACCGCCCGGATCGAGGACGGCCTCGAGATGCTCGGCCATTCGTCCGTGCTCGACGAGGTTGCTCTCGTTCGCGCCAACGACCTCGTGAAGAACGGCTACTTCGATCACGTCTCGCCGACGGGCCAGAGCGCCTTCACCGAGCTCGGCGCCCTCGCCGTCCGCTACCGGATCGCGGGCGAGAACCTGGCCCGCAACAACTTTCCCGAAGCGCGCACCGTCGAGGCGGCATTCGACGCCCTGATGGCCAGCCCGGGACATCGCGCCAACATCCTCGAGGACCGCTTCGGGCTCGTCGGCGTCGCCGCCGTCCGCGATGGCCAGATGTGGCTCTACGTCACCGTCTTCATGGACTGAGCGCGGGGCCCTCGTCCCGGTCGCTACCGGCTACTGACTACCGGCTACTGACTACCAGTCATCCGCTCGACATATGCGCGCACCGCTTCGGCGGCCGTCCCGCTGGTTCGCGTGTCGATCGCGCCGAGGATCGCGGAGCCGACGACGACAGCTTCGGCCATCTTGCCGATCGCCTCTACGTGGCCCCGGTTCGTGATCCCGAAGCCGACCGCCAGAGGGAGGCTGGTATGCCTCCGCACGCGCGCCAGGAACGCCGGGAGGGAATCGACCGCTACGTTCGCCTTCCCCGTCGTCCCCGTGACGCTCACGCAGTAGAGGAAGGCATCGGCCGCGGCCGCGATGATCTCCATCCGCGGCTCCTCGGTCGTAGGCGCGACCAGGGGCACGAAGCTCAGCCCGTTCGCCCGCAGTTCGGAGATGAAGACGCTCGCTTCGTCCGGTGGCAGGTCCACGACGATGAAGCCATCGATCCCGAGGCGAGCGCCGTCCCGTGCCGCGGCGGCCTCGCCGTAGGCGAGGATCGGGTTGTAGTAGCCCATCAGGAGTACCGGCGCTTCCAGGCCCTCGCGCCGCGCCGCGTAGACGAACTCCAGGCATTGGGCGAACGACACGCCCTGGGCGAGCGCCACCTGGTTCGCCGCCTGGATCGTCGCGCCGTCGGCCAGCGGGTCGGTGAAGGGCACACCGATCTCGATGATGTCGGCCCCTCCCGCCTCGAGGGCGAGCAGAACCGGCACGGTATCGGCCGGCGATGGGTACCCGGCCGTGACGTAGGCGACGAACAGGGGGCGGCCCTCGGCCTTGCCCTGGCGAAACCGTTCTCGTAGTCGTTCCGACATCTCTTAGTTCCCTTCCCTTGAAATGGTTGGTGGCCAGCTGTCATTCGTCGTCTGCTCACGCACACGTGTGCTCTCACCCTTGGCGATCTTGGCCCCTTGGCGATTCACCGATCGCCGGACTTCCCTTTCATCGTTGCAGCAACAACAGGACGAAGCTCGTGCCGTTGAAGAGGAAGTGGAAGGCCATGCTGTCGGCCAGGCAACCTCGCCGCCAGTACAGCCAGGCCATCGTCAGGCCGATCAGCGTAAACGGGATCATGCTCCCGGGATCGAAGTGCGCGGCCCCGAAGATCAGCGCGGAGATCGATGCGGCCGGCCACACGCCCCAGCGCAGGAGGCCCGTGAAGATCAGCCCGCGGAAGAAGAGCTCTTCCGTGAACGGCGCAGCGATCACGGCGAGCACTCCCGTCATGATGATGAGCAGCGTCGCCCGCGTCACTTCCTCGTCGACCGTCGGTCTCGGCCGCAGGAGCTCGGGCCCCCACTCCGCCATTGTCACGGTGTAGGCGATGGTGAAGACGTACATGGCGATCACCGCCAGCCCCGGCACCCAGAGGTCGTCGAACCGGAAGCGGTTCAGTCCGAAGGTTCGCACCAGCTCCTTCCAGCCGGTCTGTTTCGCCAGGATCGCCGTTATCGCGAAGAGCAGGACTTCGTAGACGAGCGTCGTGCTGTACCCGATTTTCAGGGCGGTCAGGTCGGCGTAGAGTTCCGGCGGGTCGGGGAGCGGTACGCCGTCGGCAGCCGCCTTCAGCCGTTCATCGCTCCATTGGAGCACTTCGGCCATACGGTCGAAGACATCGTCGCCGACGTCTCGTGGACGGAAGTCGTGGCCGACGGCGTTCGTGACGCCAACGGCCACCAGCGTGGTGACCACCTGAAAGACGACGGCGGCCGCGATCCCGATAAAGACCGCCTTCGGCCCCCATCCCTTCGGCGTCAGGCGCGCCAGCTCGACCGTCGGCGCCTCGCTCAGAGCGAGACTCCGAGGGCGGTGGCTACGGTGTGCATATCCTTGTCGCCCCGGCCGCTGAGGCCGATGAGGAGGTCCTGGTCGGGCCGCATCTGCGCCGCCACCTTCATCGCGTGGTAGATGGCGTGGGACGGTTCGAGCGCGGGGATGATGCCCTCGGCGCGGGTCAGTGCCTGGAACCCTTCCAGCGCCTGTTTGTCATCGACGGCGACGTATTCCGCTCGCTCGCTCGTCTTCAACCAGGAGTGTTCCGGCCCTACGCCCGGGTAGTCGAGCCCGGCGGAGATGCTGTGCGTCTCCATGATCTGGCCGTCGCCCGTCTGCAAGAGGTAGGTTCGCGTGCCGTGGAGGACGCCCGGCCGGCCCGCGACAAGCGTCGCCGAGTGGCGGCCGGTGCCTACGCCGTCACCACCCGCTTCCACGCCGATCAAGCGAATCGGGTCGTCGAGGAGCGGATGGAAGAGGCCGATCGCGTTGCTCCCGCCGCCGACGCAGGCGATCGCGACATCGGGAAGCTTCCCCGCCTGTTCGAGCATCTGGGCGCGGGCCTCGCGGCCAATGACGGACTGAAAGTCCCGGACGATCGTCGGAAAGGGATGCGGCCCGATCGCCGATCCGATGATGTAGTGGGTCGTCTCGACGTTCGTCACCCAGTCGCGCATCGCCTCGTTGATGGCGTCCTTCAGCGTCTTGCTGCCGCTCTCAACGGATATCAGCTCGGCCCCAAGGATCTTCATCCGGAAGGCGTTGAGCGACTGTCGCTTGATGTCCTCGCTGCCCATGTAGACAACGCAATCCAGGTTCAACATCGCGCAGACCGTGGCGGCGGCAACCCCGTGCTGGCCCGCGCCCGTCTCCGCTATCACGCGTGGCTTGCCGATTCGTTTGGCGAGCAGGGCCTGGCCGAGGGCGTTGTTGATCTTGTGCGCCCCGGTGTGTGCCAGGTCCTCGCGCTTCAGCCAGATGCGCGCTCCGCCGCACTCTCGCGTCAGGCGTTCAGCGAAGTAGAGGGGCGTCGGCCGCCCGACATAGTGGGCGAGCAGGTCATCGAGCTCCGCATGGAACGCGGGGTCGGCCTGCGCCCGTGCGTATTCGCGCTCGAGCTGCTCGTGGGCGGCGACCAGCGTCTCGGGGATGTAGCGGCCGCCGAACTCGCCGAATCTCGAGGCCAGGGGTGCGGTTGTGCTCAAGTCAGTTCTCCTTCGTTCGCGGAACGGCGGCGAGCCGCCGCCCCTTGGCCGACGCGATGAACGCGCGAATTTTCTCGATGTCTTTCGTTCCGGCGGTCTCGACGCCGGTCGAAACGTCCACCGCCCAGGGCCGGACGCCAGCGACGGCGGCCGCAACGTTCTCGGGCGTGAGCCCGCCGGCGAGCATGATCGGCAGGCGCCGCGCGACTTCCGCGGCGATGTCCCAGTCGAATGTTGCACCCGTCCCCCCCCGCGCCGCGCCCTTCGCCGTATCCAGCATCACGACGGCCGCTGGCATCCCGTTCAGGAGATCGAAGACATCGTCGCCCCGTGTCGCTGGAGCGATGTGGACGGCGCGGAGGACGGGACGATGGATCTGGCGGACGAACTCGACCGGCTCGCCACCCGAAAGCTGCACGAGGTCGAGCCCCGCGGCGTCGGCGATGTCGTTTACCTCGCTCACACGCTGATCGGCGAAGACGCCAACGATGAGCGGGCGCCAGCGCGTCAGGGCGTCCTCGATCGCCTCGCTCCAGGCGCCGAACCAGCTCAGGCCGCGCACTTCGCCGCGCTCCGGGCCCTCGAAGGCCGCGGGAGCTGGCGTCCGGCGGGCGGCCCTCACGGCCTCACAGATGTCGAAGCATTCCCGCGGTGTCACCTTCCTTCGTGACTCCGCGAACATCAGGCCGATGAAGTCCGCGCCCGCTTTCACCGCTTCGACGGCGGTCTCGGGGTCGCGCAGGCCGCAGATCTTTACGTACGTCACGCCGCCACCAGCCTGAGGAGGTAGGCCGCCGCTTCGTCCGCGATCTCCGCCAGCGGCCGCGTCGCATCGAGGCACAGGCGGGGCCCGGTCGGACGCTCGGTCCCCGGTTGCGCCAGCCAGTCGATGACCTCGCGTGGCTGTGAGGCCAACGCCGGGCGCTCGGCGAGGCGGCGGGCGAGTTCGCCCCGGTCGGCGCAGAGGCACTCGACCATGCCGTAGGTGGCGTGTGCCGCGCGGGCGATGCCCCGGCCCGTCTCTTCGATTCGCCGCCAGTAGCACGGGCTATCGACGACTACCGAGAAGCCCTGTTCCAGGAGGCTCCGCGTCAGCCCCCAGACGGTCTCGTAGGCAGCCGCCCCCACCGCTCCCTTCGCCAGGCCGGAGCGCATGAGGCCACTGCTCACGATGTCCTTGTCGAGCACCACCGCGGGCACCCGCGATCCGAGGGCGCGGGCCAGCGTGCTCTTCCCGCTCCCGGGTTCGCCGTGCATCTGGACGAGGAGGAGGCCGTTCATCCGCGGCCCACCGGGGTAGGCTGGCCAAGCAGCTCCGCCGCTTTCGCGCCCGGGTCGTCGGCCAGCATCAGCGCTTCGCCAACGAGGACGGCCTCGGCCCCGGCCGCGCCAAAACGCTCGACATCGGCCCGGAACTGAATTCCGCTGAGGGCCGCCAGCAGAGTCCCCTTCGGCGCCAGGCCAGCCAGGCGGTCCGTCGTGCCGAGATCGACAGTGAAGCTCCGAAGGTCGCGATTGTTGATCCCGATGAACGTCGCGCCGG
>JANMTH010000740.1:0-2355 GCA_031390305.1 Thermoflexaceae bacterium | reverse complement strand
GCGCTCGTCGCTGGCCGAGGCGATGAGGAGCTGCACGCGCCCCGGGCTCGAGGGGAGCACGCGCGCGCGGAACCGCGCCTGGTGCAGCCGCACGCGTGACTCACGGACGGCGTAGCGCCGCTCGATCGGGCTTTCCGGGAGGAGTGGCTTGCGCTCGTCGTACGGGCCAACCATGCGCCCTGACGTCAGCGTGACGCGGCGGCCAGGTGTGTCGTCCGAGGTCACGAACACGGGCCACTCGGGCGTGTACCAACCGGGCCGCGTCCCGACAAAATAGATGAGTGGCACCTGTAGCTCGCAGGCGGCGCGAAGCGACCGGTTGTCGGGTTGGTCGATCGCACCTGCCCGGTAGGCGTAGACGAAGCCGTCGGGCGTCTCCTGGTCATCGTAGGGCGACTTGTAGGACGTGTTGACACTCAGAGCGGCTGGGCCACGCTGAACGGCGGCCCGATAAATGCCCTTCTGGTAGTTGAGGAAGGGGATGCGCCTACCCCGGAACGCGAATCCCTGGTCGAGTCCACCCTTGTACGGAAGCTCCGGCCCGTGCTTGGCGCAGAGGACGTCGAGCGATGCGAAACACGAGGAGCGGATATCATCGTCGCGCATCCCCAGATAATGGCGCACGAGGAGGCTCGCATCCAGGTCAGCTACAGGCGTAGCCGAACTCGCACACCTTGCGCAGGAACGCGCTCTCGCTCGCCGTGAAGAAGTGCCGCTTCGTGCCCGGGATGCGGACGTAAAAGAGGTAGTCGACCGCCGCCGGGTGGGCGGCAGCCTTGATCGAGGCGAGGCCCGGGTTGGCGACGGGCGTCGGCGGCAGGCCCGGGAAGCGCCGGCTGTTGTACGGGCTGTCGCTCGCGATCGCGGCCTTCGTCAGCGACCTCGTGCCCGGGATGTTCAGGCCGTAGCGAATCGTGGCGTCGATCCCGAGGGGCATCTTCTTGCGGAGGCGGTTGTAGATCACCGCTGCGACGAGCTTGCGCTCCTTCGGCGCGACGGTCTCCTTCTCGATCATCGAAGCGATCTTGAGCACGTCATAGGGCGTCAGGTTCTTCGAGCGGGCGTACGACAGGTTCACGCGGGCGAAGGCCTTGCGGAACGCGGTCAACTGGTAGGCGACGAGTTCGTTCCCGTTCGTGAACTGTGTGAACTCGTACAGCGCGGGAAAGAGGAACCCCTCCAGCGAGCCGCGGTTCCAGTCGCGAAGAAAGGGCCTCGGCGGGCGCGCCCGAGAGACCGCCTCGAGATAACGGGCGCGGGTCAACTTCGGCGTCACGCCCCGCTTGGCGATGGCGATCTTGCGCACAGCGGCCACGCGATCTCCCATCTCACGGACGTTGAGCCCCTCCGGGAAGATGATGCGGAGCCTCTCGACGGCGGGCGCTGCCGCCGTCGTCTCGGGCGGAGGCGAATCGCTTCCGCAGCCCGCCGCGAGGAGCAGTGCCGCGGCGGTGGCCACGAGCACGAGTCGGGTCACGCATGCGCCTCACGATCGAGCCAGCTCTGCAGCAGATGGGCCGCTGCCACGGCATCCTCGGGTGCGCTACCACCGAACCGCTGCGCGAGCGCGGTGGTGAAGCGTTCGTCGGCCGTCTCGACGGTGACGGCGACGAGAGCACGCAACGCGTCCACGAACAACTCCGTCTCGGCGGCCTGCTTGCCATGCTCGCCGCGAAGCGTCAGCGGCAACCCGACCACGATGCACTCCGCGTCGTGCTCGACGACGAGGCGCGCAACCTCAGCGAGGCCGGCCTCGGTGGCGGCCTTCCGGACGACACAGACGGGTCGGGCGATCGTGCCGCTTGCGTCCGAAACGGCGACGCCGGTGCGCGCGGAGCCGTAGTCCAGTGCGAGGACTCGCATGCTAGTGGTCTCTCCGGGAACGTTTCGCCTGTGTGCCCCACAGGCTGGTCAACGTTCCGGCCACTCGCGGGACAGGCTGCGCCAGTCCCCTACGTGGTTTCCGGTCAACCGTTGCGGGACGGCGCACGAGGTCGCGATCTTCGGCCAGCGTTTCACTGAGTCACCCCCGGGGTCAGATGGCGGCGAGGATCACGCGTTCGGCTTCGGCTAGCGCATCCCCGAGCCTCTCGGGATCGTTGCCTCCGGCCCGGGCCATCGTGCGACGGCCTCCGCCTCCGCCACCCACGATCGCAGCGGCACCCTTGACCACGTCGGAGGCGCTGACCCGCTCGGCAACCGTGTCATCGAAGTTGGCGATCAACGTAACCTTGCCGTCCTCGACGCCCCCGAGCACGACGGCCGCCGGGCTGTAGCGCTGCTTGAAGCGGTCGGAGAGATCGAGTAGCGCGTCACCGTCGAGCCCTTCCACCAGCTGCACGATCAGGTTGAAGC
>JANMTH010000738.1:0-5560 GCA_031390305.1 Thermoflexaceae bacterium | reverse complement strand
TCGAAGTGATCGCGCATGCGGAAGAGGTAGTGGCAGCCGTCGTCCGCGTTCCAGTTGCCCCGGATCCCTTCGAAGACGGCCGTCCCGTAGTGGAGCGCGTGGGTCATGATGCTCGATATGAAACCGACCGTGGATGAACTCTGCGCGGTCGCCGTCGAAATCGTCGAGCGCAGCGGCTTTACGGAAGACGTCTACCTTCGCCCGCTCGTCTACACCAGCGCCGAACAGCTCGGCGTTCGCATCCACAACCTCGAACACGACACGCTCGTCTTCGTCACCCCGTTCCCCGCCTACCTGCCCGAATCCGCGCGCTGCCACACCAGTACCTGGCGCCGTGTGAACGACACCGGCATTCCGCCCCGCGCAAAGGTAACCGGCATCTATGCGAACAGCGCCCTCGCCAAGACGGAGGCCAACCTCAACGGCTTCGATGAAGCGATCATGCTGAACGAGGACGGCCACGTCTCCGAAGGCTCGGGCGAGAACATCTTCATGATCCGGAGAGGCAAACTGATCACGCCAGGCCCCTCCGACAACATCCTCGAAGGGATAACCGGCGCCACCGTCGCCCAGATCGCCCGCGACGAGCTCGGCATGGAGGTTGTCGAACGCTCGATCGACCGTTCCGAACTCTACATCTGCGACGAGCTCTTCATGACCGGCACAGCCGCTCACCTCACCCCCGTCGTCGAAGTCGATCACCGGCCCGTCGGCGATGGCGCAATCGGGCCGTTGACCGGCCGGTTGAGCGCGCTCTTCTACGACATCATCCGCGGCAAGAACCAGAAGTACCGGCATTGGTGCACCCCGGCCCGCGCCCGCGTAACGAGCTAGGGCTGGCCGTCTTCCGGCCCCCCCGAGCCCTCGGCGCCATCATCGGTGGCGCGTTCGCCGCGTGGGCGCTCGTCTTTGCCGCCCTCTCCCTGAGCGTCGCGATCGGCTCCCCGGCCGAATTCAAGACCTTCCTCGCCTATCTCGTGGCCTTCGTTCTCCTCGGCGTCGCGGCCGCTTTCGCCCATTGGGTCTATGCCATCGTCGCCCTCGCCTACGTCGTCGATCACGACTCCCTCACCATCCGCTGGGGCTTTCGCCGCGTCGTCATCCCACTCGATACCATTCTGCGCATGGTGCCCGGCCGGACGCTCGAAGAGGCGCACGTCCACGGGCTCAACTGGTGGGGCTGTCACGTCGGGCACGCCGACGTAAAGCGGATCGGCTACACGCTCTTTTACTCCACCCATGGTTCGCCGAACGAACTCCTCTTCGTCCACACCACCCAGGAGTCCTACGCGCTCACCATCCTCGACCAGGCGGCCTTCGCCGAAGAGGTGCAGGCGCGCGCCGCTCTCGCGCCGCTCGAATCCCACCCCCAACGGGCGACCGCGATCGGCCTCGGCGCCCTGCCCTTCTGGCGAGACCACCACGCGCTCATCGCCGCTGGCCTCGCCCTCATGGCCGGCGCCCTCATGTGCGGCTACGTCTTCGCCCGCTACCCCGGCCTCGCCGAAGTCGTCGAACTCAACTTCCCCGCCCTCGGCAGCATCGTCCGCGTCGGCGACAAGCAGGAACTCCTCAAGATCGCCTACCTCGGCCTCGGCATCCTCGCCGTGAACGCTGTCGTCGGTATCGCCGCCCACGCCCGCGAACGCGCCGCCGGCATCTGGCTTCTCGCTTCAGCCGGCATCCTCCAGATCGTCCTCCTCGGCGCCGCCCTGGCCGCCTTCGCGACCGCCTGAATGCCGCCGCACGTGCTAGGATCGAAGCATGGAACCAGTCACCGTTGACGTTGCGGATTCCGCCGACCTGGAAGCGCTCGCAGACGAGGTTAGCCGGACCGGCGAGGTCCGCCTCCTCTGTCGCGATGGCCGTGTCCTCGCGCGCGTCGTTCCCGCCGGCCTGCCTACCGCCGCTGAGACCGATACCGGTCTCCCACCCTGGAATCCGACCGAGGAGGACCGCGCGGCTTTCCTCGCCTCGGCCGGTAGTTGGGCCCACCTCGATACCGATCGAATGATCGAAGAGATCTATCGCAATCGTCGTCTCGGATCAAAGCCGCCCATCCTCGACTGATGTACCTCATTGACAGTGATCGGACGATCGACTGGCTCAAAGGAAGCCGAGATGCGGTCGCCTTTCTGGGCGCTCTACAGGGCCCGCTTTATCTCAGTCTCATCAGTCTCGGCGAGATTTACGAGGGCATCTATGCGAGCACTCAGCCGGACGGCGACGAGGCCGTCTTCCTGGCGTTCCTCCGCCAGGTCGAGCTTCTTCAGGTCTCCAGGCCGATCATGCAACGCTTTGCTGAGGTCAGATCGGACCTCCGGCGGGCCGGACTTCGGATCGGCGACATGGATCTCCTCATCGCCGCGACAGCGCTCCACCACAACCTCACCCTCGTCACCCGGAACGTACGTGACTTCGAAAAGGTGCGCGGCCTGCGCCTGCTCTGATCGCCCCGCGCTCACGGCGCCCCGATTCGCTCCTCCACCCACGGCACGATCAGGTCGATGATCCGCTCCCGAGGGTCCGCCAGCTTCTTGCCCTCGTCCCCCACCGCGTTCAGATAATGGTCCGCCCAGGGCAGGATGCGGAGCTGCTTGTCCTGCGCGCCGCTCTTCTCCAGCAGCTCCTCCTGCTCCGCCGGGAAGATGTCGCAGTCACCGTCCGCGTACACGATCAGGGTCGGGATCGTCACCTCGCGGATCGTATCCGGCAGGTCGGCCTGGCTGCTCAGCCCGCTCCACGTGCTCAGCCATGCGCCCGGCGTCATGATCCGGGCCAGTCCGCCCGGCCCGTAATTCCCGATGATCGGGTCAGCCGGCGAGAAGATGCTCCCCAGCGGCCGGCGGCTCGGGTCGATGCTCGGGTCCAGGTACGCCGGGTTCGCCAGCGTCCGATAGATCACCATATACCGTCCGAGGCGGCCCCGCCGCTGGGCAAAGTACCGCTCCTCAGCGTCCAGGTCGCCCGGCTTCATCAGCTTGCCGCGGAAGTAGCGGTGCTCCGCGATGTACTCCCGCGCGATGTTGTCCAGCCGCCGATTGCGCTCCACCTGGCGCTTCCGGTACTCGGCCAGCCACTGCCTGTCGTAGTTGCTCTGCCGCGGCCAGGTCCCGTAGCCATTCGCCGGGTTGTACATGTCCCATTCCGGGTCGATGCTCGTGGGGTCCATCTCATTCGTTACGCTCGGATCGAGGACGTTGAGCATGAAGCGGCCTTCCCCGAGGTGGGCCGCCACCGCGATGTAGAGGTCGCCTTCCGGCATCACCTCCGCCGTCAGCTCGATTGGCTCGCCGCCTGGCGCCTGCTTCAGCCGATCGCCCGCCGCCCGGCTCGCCTGCGACTGGTAGAACCCGAGGAGCGAACCTCCGCCGCTATTCCCAAGGAGGATGACGCGTTCGAAGCCGGCCGCCTTCAGGTAGCGCATCCCCGCCGCGATATCGAACAGCAGACGCTCGTGGATCATGTGCGTGTCGTTGTTCAGGTAGCGGCTGTTCTGGCCGAAGACGGCGTAGCCCCGCGCCGTGAGCCCCGGAACGACATAATGTCGCGTGAACTCGCCCCGAGGGTGCATCAGGTAGACCGCCGTCTTCGGCTCCACGCCCGCCGGGCGGTAGAGGATGCCAAAGCTCTGGGCGGTATCGCTCGCGTCGAGGTAGACCACTTCGGTTCGCACCGAGGGATCGAGGCGGTTGAAGGCGAACGGAAGCCGGCGGACCCGTTCTTCGGCGGGCATCGTCATCGTGGTGGGACCTCGCGGGGAGATGGCGGGATGATACGCCAGCCGCCCGGTTCTGGTTACCCCACTTTGCCCTGCACAGCGTCCGAAACCGCCTTTCGCAGCACCGTCGCCTCCGGGTCGCTCTTGCTCAACACGTGCTGGACGACGATCACGCGGCCGACCCGGTACACATCCGTGTACACGCGGTTGCCCTGGGCATCGGCCGCCTGTGCCCGATAGGCCGTCGCCTCGGCGAACGCCATGAGTGGGGCGCTGTCGTTGTTCGTAATGTTCGAACCGAACAGGCCCGGCGGCGGGCTCTTCCAGCCGAGCGCCTGTGCCGCCATGTCACTCTTCGCCGTCGCCTCATCCTTGTAGACGCGCACCTCTAACCGCGCGGCGACATCGGTCGTTCCTTTTTTCCGGAACAGCGACGTCGCGATGTCCAGCCCGGCCGGCGCTACTACCTTCTCCGCGACCGACCGTTCGTAACCATCGACATCCGGGATCGACCCCGTGGCCGTAAGGTTCGCCTGCGAGCGCGTTGCCGCTGTGGTCGGCGAGCCCGTAGTGGCCGCCGTCGGCGCGGCGCCATTGTCGCCGCCGCACCCCGCAGCCAGCATACCGAGCCCGGCCAGGACGGCCAGCGCTACCGCAGCGACGCCGTTTGGACGACGAGCTGGGCGGCCTGGTCTGGATTCAGATGGTCGGTGTTGATGCAGAGGTCGTAAGCGCAAGGCGTCAGAAATCCTGTGTCATAGAAGCGTTGGAAGTAATCCACCCGTTCGTGGTCGGTTTTCTTGCAGGTCTTGATCGCGGTCTCTTCATCGACTCCCATCCCCGTCATGATCCGGCGGGCACGGAATTTCTGCGAACCCGTGACCAGCACCCTCAGGGTATCGAATCGTTCCTTCAAGATCACCCCCGAGGCGTGGCCGACGATCACGCACTCGCCCTGGTCGGCGATGTCGCGAATCACGTCCTCCACGAAGCGGCGGTAGTCGTTCGAGGTAAACAGCGGGCTCGTCGTCAGCGGCAATGGGTCCGCCCAGGCCGCCGCCGGCATGCTCGGGTTGCGGGCCAGCGCTTCGAGAATTCGCGTCATGAGCGACGGCGTATGCTCCGCCTCGCTCACCGTCTCCGGCGAAACACCAGCCTCCGCCGCCGCCTTCTGGATCACCTGATAGTCGATGACCCGGAAGTTCAGCTCGCGGGCGACGGCGTACGCCACCTCTTCGCCGGCCACTCCGACCTGCCTCGTGACAGAGACCACGCTGGTGTTCATCTGGTGTCCCCCAAACCCCGAGTCATCCCGGGTGGGCGCATTGTAAGGCAGCCGGACAAGCTCCGCGTGAACGGCCCGTAAAATGCCAATGCCCCCGGTCACGGCGGGGGCATCGGCCAAGCGGGGGTGCGAGCGAGGAGCCGGACGCTCCCCGTCAAGCCTCAATCGAGTGGATCGCTCCTTCGAACCGCGCCAGCAGGTACGGCTCGAAACGCGTCCCGGAAAGTCCGCGCATCACGTCCCGAGCGTCCTCCGGCGACATCGACCGCCGGTATGGCCGGTCGTTCACGAGCGCGTCATAGGTTTCACACATCCCGATGACCTGCGCTTCGACCGGTACTTCGTCGCCTTCGAGCATGCCCGGATAGCCCTTGCCATCGACCCGTTCGTGATGGCAGCCCACCCACCATGCGGCCGCCCCCAGGCCAGGGACCTCGCTCAGGATCTCCCGCGTATACGTCGGGTGGAGCTGGACCGTTGCCATCTCGTCGATCGTCAGGATGTCGGGCTTCGCGAGAATGTGTGCCGGGACGCCGAGCGTCCCAAGGTCCTGC
>JANMTH010000498.1:0-1501 GCA_031390305.1 Thermoflexaceae bacterium | reverse complement strand
TCCAGGAGGCGGTTGTACTTGGCCGTCCGTTCGCTGCGGGCGGGGGCGCCCGTCTTGATCTGTCCGGCGCCGGTGGCCACCGCGAGGTCGGCGATGAAGGTGTCCTCGGTTTCGCCTGAACGGTGGCTGATGACGGCCGTCCAGCCCGCGCGCTGGGCGATTTCGACCGCTTCCATCGTCTCGGAGAGCGTGCCGATCTGGTTCAACTTGATGAGAACGCTGTTCGCCGACTTTTCGACGATGCCGCGGCGGATGCGTTCGGGATTCGTGACGAGGAGGTCGTCGCCGACGATCTGGCAGCGGCCGCCGAGCCGTTCGGTGAGCGCGGCCCATCCCTCCCAGTCATCCTCGGCGAGGCCGTCCTCGATCGAACGGATGGGGTACTTCTCTACCCAGGATGCCCAGTGGTCGATCATTTCGGCGCTGGAGAGCTTCCGCTTCTCCATCGCGAGGTCGTACTCGCCGGCGCTGAAGAGCTCGGTGGCGGCGGGGTCGACGGCGATGACGACATCCTCGCCGGGCCTGTAGCCAGCACGTTCGATCGCTTCCATGACGGCCTGGACGGCGGCTTCGTTGCCCGGGAGGGAGGGCGCGAAACCGCCTTCATCGCCGACTGTCGTGCTCAGGCCGCGGTCGTGGAGGACGGCCTTGAGGGCCTGGTAGATCTCGGCGCCGACGCGGAGGCCTTCCGTGAAGGTTTCGGCGCCGACGGGCATGACCATGAACTCCTGGAAGTCGGTGGAGTTGATGGCGTGCTTGCCGCCGTTGAGGATGTTGAACATCGGCACGGGGAGGCGGTGGGCAGCAGGCCCGCCGAGGTAGCGGTAGTGTGGGAGGCCGAGCGATATCGGGGCCGCCCGCGCGACGGCGAGCGAAACGCCGAGAATAGCGTTGGCGCCGAGGCGGCTCTTGTTCGGCGTCCCATCCAGTTCACAGAGGATCCGGTCGATAGCGCGTTGCTCCGTAGCGGGGAGGCCATGGAGAGCGGAGGCGGCCTCGCGGTTCACGTTGCCGACCGCTTTCGTAACGCCCTTGCCGCCGTAGCGCCGGCCGCCGTCACGAAGTTCGACGGCCTCGTGGGCGCCGGTGGAAGCGCCGGACGGAACGGCGGCGGCGCCCTCGGAGCTATCGTCCAGGAGCACGGTCACGTGGACGGTCGGGTTGCCGCGCGAATCGAGGATCTCCCTGGCCACGATCTCTTCGATGAACATGGTGCTTTTCTCCAGTGGGAATGGTGATACGGGCCGGGGACGTGCAGCGGCGGTCAGTCGCCAAGTTCGGGCGCGTCGCGAACGGCGATGAGCGCGTCGGGCGTGGGCAGGTAGTCGATGTAGAGGATGCCGTTGACGTGATCGATCTCGTGTTCGAGGGCCTCGGCGAGGAGGTCGTTCTCGGCCTTCACGCGGATCTCCTTGCCGGTATAGGGGTCGAGGCCTTTGGCCAGGACTTTGACGGAGCGGGTGATCTCACCGCGAAAGCCGGGGACGGAGAGGCAACCTTC
>JANMTH010000671.1:0-3034 GCA_031390305.1 Thermoflexaceae bacterium | reverse complement strand
CGTTCACGGCGTCTGCGCCTGCCCGGGCACCTGGACGGCCGGCAACTTCATCGACGAGACGGTCGCCGCCATCCGCGAACAGGTCGGCGACGGCCGCGTCATCTGCGGGCTCTCCGGCGGCGTCGATAGCTCCGTCGCCGCCACCCTCGTCCACCGCGCCATCGGCGATCAGCTCACCTGCATCTTCGTCGATAACGGCCTCCTCCGCGCCGGCGAGGTCGAGGAGGTGATCGAACAGTTCCGCGATCACCAGCACCTCAACCTCGTCCATGAGTCTGCCGCCGATGAGTTCTTGACCCAGCAGGCCGAGGTAACGAACCCGGAGACGAAGCGCGTACGCATCGGCAACACCTTCGTCCGCCTCTTCGAACGCGAGGCCCGGAAGATCGAGGGTGCGCGCTTCCTCTGCCAGGGCACGGTCTACCCGGACGTCATCGAAAGCGCCTCCACGGGCAAGGGCGCGGCCAAGATCAAGACCCACCACAACGTCGGCGGCCTCCCGCCAGACATGAAGATGGAACTCGTCGAGCCCCTGCGCTCGCTCTTCAAGGACGAAGTCCGGCGGATCGGCGAAGCTCTCGGCCTTCCCGAGCGCCTCGTCTGGCGCCAACCGTTCCCCGGCCCCGGCCTCGCCATCCGCGTCATCGGCGAAGTGACGCCCGACAAGCTCGAAATGCTGCGCGGCGCCGACCGCGTCGTCACCGACGAAATCCTCGCCGCCGGCCTCTATCGCGAGACCTGGCAGGCCTTCGCCGTCCTTACCGATACCAAGACCGTCGGCGTCCAGGGCGATTTCCGGACCTATGGCTACGCCGTCGCCATCCGCGCCGTAACCGCCGACGACGCCATGACCGCCGACTGGGCGCGGCTCCCTCACGACCTCCTGGCCAAAATGGCGAACCGCATCGTCAACGAAGTCCCGGGGATCAACCGCGTCGTCTACGACATCACCAGCAAACCCCCCGGCACCATCGAGTGGGAGTGACGTCGATTTCAGGCTCTTGATTTTCGATTTCGGATTGACCAGTGGCGAGCCACTGATGATGAAGCGAGGCAACGATGGGTAGCAGAGTTCTTCTCGTCGGGATGGGTGGGCGCGAACACGCCGTCGCCTGGAAGCTGCGCCAGAGCCCCCTCGTCGATGAGATCTTCGTCGCGCCCGGGAACGCCGGGACTGCCCAGGTCGCGACAAACGTCGCCGTCCAGCCGAAGGACATGGATGGCCTGGTCAAGGCGGCCAGGGACCTGCGCATCGACTTCTATCTCGCCACGATGGACGATCCCCAGCCGCTCGGGCTGGTCGATCGGCTCCAGGCCGAGGGCATCCTCTGCTACGGCCCGACGCAGGCCGCCGCCCAGCTTGAGGCGAGCAAGGTGTTCTCCAAGCAATTCATGGTTGCAAACGGCATCCGTACGGCCGCCGGCCGGGCGTTCAGTGACTACCGCGAAGCCTGCGCCTACGTCGAATCGATGCCTGACCGGCCGATGTGGGTGAAGGCATCGGGCCTCGCCCTGGGCAAGGGCGCGATCGGCTGCACCGGCACCGCCGACGCCCTCAACGCCCTCGATATCGCGATGGTCCGCCGCGACTTCGGCGCGGCCGGCGACCAGGTGGTCGTCGAGGAGGACCTCCGCGGCTGGGAGACGAGCGCACACGCCTTCTGCGACGGCAAGACAGCGAAGCTGATGCCCTTCGCGACCGACCACAAGCGAGCTGGCGATGGAGATATCGGCCTGAACACGGGCGGCATGGGCGCCTGCAGCCCCAGCGGCCGCGTTACGGACGCGCTGGTTCAGCAGGTCCAGCACGAAGTCGTCGACCGCGTGATGGCCGGCATGGCGGCGGCAGGCACGCCCTTCGCCGGCACGCTCTTCCCCGGGCTGATGGTTACCGAACAGGGCCTCTACGTCATCGAATTCAACGCGCGCTTCGGCGACCCCGAAGCTGAAGTCCTCATGCCCCGCCTCGAAAGCGACCTCTTCGCCGTCTGCCGCGCCGCCGCCGAGGGCCGTCTCGCCGAGACCGAGGTCCTCTGGTCCGGCGAGGCCTGCGTCGGCGTCGTCATGGCCAGCGGCGGCTACCCCGCGACCTACAAGCTCGGCTACGTCATCCGCGGCATCGAAGACGTCGACAGCGACGCCCTGGTCTTCCACGCCGGCACGAAGGACGACAAGCGTGGCATCGTCACGAACGGCGGGCGCGTCCTCATCGTTGTCGCCAAAGGGCCGACCGTGGCGGCGGCGCGGGCCAAGGCCTACGACAACGTTCGGCGGATCTCCTTCACCGACGCCTACTACCGGCGCGACATCGCCGCCAACGGGTAAGGCCGAGCGCGGAAGCGTACAATCGAACCATGGACGACGACGACAGGGCGTGGCTCGAACGGGCGGCCCGGCCACGCGAGCCGCGCAACGAGAACGACCGGCGGCTGATGGAATTCGGGCACGACCCCTGGCTCATCGAGTGGTTCCTCACGCTCACGCCCGCGCAGCGGCTTGCGAGCCTCAAAAGCTTCAGCGACTTCGTGGAACGGGGGAGACGCCAACTTGGCTCACGATGAAGCACCAGCACCGCTGGACGCAGAGGCGATCCTTCGTACTCTCGCTCGGTTCGACGTGCAATTCGTGGTGATCGGTAGCGTGGCCGCGATGATGCTCGGTGCCACCGTTGGAACGCTCGATATCGACATCGTGCCCGAGCCGTCCGATGAGAATCTGAGCCGCCTCAGCGAAGCCCTTTTAGCCCTGCACGCCGAAGTCACCGGCGCGGGCCGGGTTCGTGACTTCGGCGACGGAGATTGGCTCCGGGCTTCCCGTTCCTGGAATTTTGCCACGGACCTCGGCCGCCTCGACATCCTCCACTCGCCGGCCGGCGTGAGCGGGTACGCCGCGCTCGCGGCAGCGGCAACGATCGAGGACGTGGGCGGCGTGCCAATCGCAACGGCCTCCATCGAACACCTGATCGCGATGAAGGAGGCGGCGAACCGGCCCAAAGACCAGCTTTCGTTGCCCATCCTCCGCTGGTTGCGCGATC
>JANMTH010000646.1:0-1504 GCA_031390305.1 Thermoflexaceae bacterium | reverse complement strand
GCAACGGTTTGACCGTGCGGTGTGAGCTCGACGACCGCACCTACCCCACGGGACGCAAGGTGACCGACGCCGACTTGGCTCGCATCAACCTCGACCGCGACGAGTTCCACGGCGAGTGGAACTACCGCATCCGTCCGCGCTCACGTCCCTTTGAGATGGTTATTTCTTGACAAGTCCTTAGTGGTGCATCCGCCAAGTTCATACGACGCTCGGGAGGCGGGCGACGCCGGACTGACGGCGGGATTGGTGGCGTCGTCGGCGGCCCCAGACGTACGGATGGCGGTGAGCGTTCCAGTAGGCGGTGGCGTCGGCGATTGCGGTGACGATCTGGTCCCAGGTCTCGAAGCGGCGGCCCTTGAGCGCGAGCGACCGGAGCGTCTTCCACCACGGCTCGATCAGGTTGAGATAGGCCGCGTAGATCGGTTGGAAGACAAACTCCCAGCGCGGATGGGCGACTATGAAGAGCAGGACATCGGTAGCCCGGTGGGTGTTGAGGTTGTCGAGGATGGCGTAGACTCGCTCAGTCGCGGGTGGCACCCAGGCCTCGACGCGCTCCAGGAAATCGACCCAGTTGGCGATGGTCCGTCCACCATACGCCTGGGTGAAGGCCTCGCCGGTGGCCGGCTGGAACGCGCCGAAGACGTACCCTTTGCCCCGTCGGCCGTAGTCGATCTCCTGGACGGCGCGTTCGACCGCACCAGTCTTCGGATCGGGGTCGCGCCGGACGAGCTGCTGCCCAGGGAAGCTCTTGGCCGACTCCGGCCCCATCTCGTCCAGGCAGATCACGACACTATCTGGAGGTGGCGCCGTGTAGAGGGTGACGATGGCCCCCTTTTTTCGGCGAACGCGGGATCGACCCGCTCGCCAAACCAGGTCTCCTGGCGCCGCCACCGTAACCCTTCGGCGATCAACACCTCATCGATCCGACTCCGCTTGATCGACAGCCCTCGCTCCTCCGCGAGATACGCCGCCAGCCGATCCAGCGTCCAGCTCGCAAACGGCAGACCGAGCGTCTCCGGCTTCGTCAGCGCGGCCGTCACGACCTCACCGATCTGCTCCGCCGTGTACGTCGCCGGCCGGCCCGACCGCAGCTGATCCTTCAGCCCAGCCAGCCCCTCGGCATTGAACCGCGTGATCCACTTTCGCACGACCTGGGGCGTGACCCGGACGATCCGCGCGATGTCCGACACCCACCACCCCTCAGCCGACCAGGCGATGATGCACGCCCGGTCTCGCAGCCGCACCGACCCTGACTGCGTTCCGCACCACGCCTCGATCATCGCCTGCTCCGCCTCGCTCAGTTCCCGCACCCGCAGCTTCATGGCTGCACCTCACCATGCCTTCTGTCTACCTATCATACCCTCTTGGCGGATGCACCATTTAGGGTAGTTGCAGCATTGCGTACCTCGGCAAATTCGTACTTCTCCAGTAACCCCTGTGGGAAAACTTGGCGATAACTATTCGTCTGCTCCATGAATCCTCCGGGTCAGGGAGTGAACGTCAC
>JANMTH010000634.1:0-2028 GCA_031390305.1 Thermoflexaceae bacterium | reverse complement strand
CGCCTCCTTGCCTACAACAGCCTCCAACTTCCGGTAGAGCGTGGCATCCACTTCCTGCGGATGGGAAAGGTCGTATCCGGCCGTTCTCATGCAGCCGGACCAGAGGCGGATCGCCTCAACCACACGTGGGTCGCTCTTGATGCGTTGGTCGAGTTCAGTCAGCTTCGCCTGTAGCGAGACCAGCACGGCCGCGCCGCCGAAGACCTCGTCCACCGCCGACTTCGTACAACCCCCAAGCTGGCTGAAGTCCCCTGTCTCCCACGCCTGGAAGTACGTCCCGCCCTTGTCGCCAACGAGCGCGAGGTCGTACGCGTTCTGGGCCGAAGGCGATAGGCGGCCGCGTGTCGCCTCGTTCGGGCCGATGGCGACATTCTGGCTCTGCACGAACAGCGTCGTGATGCCATAGCCGTACTGCTTTTCGAACTCCTCCTCGTTCAGGGTAGCGTCGCCGAAGAGGGCCGCCCGCTGTGTCGCCGTGTCAACCGGGACGTAGTCGAAACCCTGCGCCTTCATGCATGTCGCGATGAGGTTTTCCGCGCGAGCCTGCCGGCGTTCGCGGCCTTCGTCCGTGAATCCGAGCTGTTCGTCCACGGAGTCCGGTGCGTTGGCTCCGCCGCCGCAGGCGGTGAGGCCCACGGACAACGTAATTAGGGCGAGGGCGATGACCGTCCGTGCGGACGTGGTGAGGTTAGTGGCTGCGGTGAAACGTGAGAGATGCATGAGATGTTCCTTTCTCGAGCCCCTTGGATGGGGCGTTATTGGGGCCTTCGGTTAACGTTGGGGACGACAACGAGATCGCCGGCGAGGAGTTCGGCATCGACAGGGCGCACTTCCACCAGTCCCCCGGCGGCCAGCCCGACCGTCACGGTGACTTCCACGGTGAGCCCGGCGGAGGTCTTCACCTGTATGCGCGAGCGGCCGTCGGCCGCCGCCGAGACGGCCGCCACCGGAACCGCGAGGACCTCCCCGGATGTGCTCACCACGACGATCCGGACGACCACCGACGCTCCGGCGAGCGACGCTGGCGCATCCTTCCCCGAAACTTCGAGGAAGAACCGTTGAGGGTCGGCGCCGTGGGTGCCGGGTGTCGTCGCGATCTCCAGGACTGTGCCAGCGGCCGTGAGCCCGAGTTCCGTGGCCGCGATGCTGGCGGTGGCGCCGGACTGGACCAATCGGGCCTCAGCCGCGGGGAGGCTTCCCACGACGGTGAGCTGAGAGTTCGTCACGGCCATGATCGTGCCAAGGGCCTGGTCGCCGGGGCGCACCATGAACTCATCAACGCGGACAGGAAGCGCCGGGAAGAAGAGCAGCTCATCGGCGGGAACTTGCACGCCGAGGCGGACGAGCCCTTCTGGCAGGGGTGACCGCGAGCCGGCGAGAGCCACCCTGCGCCTCGCGATCTCCAGGCCGTTGCGCTCAGCGGCAAGGTCAGCCCGTGCGGCTTCCAGCTCGATCGCGGCGGCGCTCGCGGAGGGGGCCTTCGACCCTACGGAGAGAGCAGCCAGCGAGGAGCGCGCTACCGCCAGTTCGCCGGCCGTTGCCCGGACGGCGGCGGAAGCGGTTTCGACGGCCACCTCGAGGCCCGCCAGCTCCGGCGCCGTGGGCAATGGGACCGTGCGCTTCGCCTCTGATACACGCAGCCGGGCCACGCGCAGCTCGCCCTCGGCGGTGCGCAGCTGGCCCTCCAGCCGCGCTACCTCGGCCTCCGCCCGCAGCTTTTCCGAGGTCGCGGAAATGCCGGCCGATGCGTCCGATGCTCTGGCGGCGTCCAGCGCCAGTTCGGCCAGACGCATCTTCGCGTTCGCCGCCTCAACCGCCTGAAGCGCGGTTTTTAGGCCGCTTTCGGCGTCGAGCGTGTCGGTCGCGAGTTGGCGGCTCTCACCGTCGGCGGCCCGGCGGGCGGCGAGCTGGTCCACTGTCGCGCCCTGGGGGGTGTACCCCGCCGCCACGTACCACCGCTCTACCGCCGCGCTCGTTTGCTCGTCGTACACTTCATCAATCGGACCGGGGTCGAAGCCCAGCCGGCCG
>JANMTH010000484.1:0-3209 GCA_031390305.1 Thermoflexaceae bacterium | reverse complement strand
GGCACACGTCCTCAGCGACACGCTGGATACGAACGGCGTCATGCTCTTCTTCCCCTTCAGCCTCGAACGGGTCAGCTTCGATGCCTGGCAGTACGCGGGCGAGACCGGCCGCTACATCGATGGCGCGGCCTACTTCAGCAGTCTCGGCTTCGTCTGGGACGGCTTCTGGATCGGCATGGTGCTGCTCAACTACCGCACGCTCAGCCGCGCCTACTTTCGCGAACACGTCCTCCCCGACCCGTTCTTCGGCTTCCTCAACCGCCGCTTCCACCTCCCCGAGGACGCCCTCGTGGTGCTCTACCGCGGCGCCTTCTTCTTCGGCGTCTGCCGCTGGGTGGCATGGCTTCTCTGGGCGCACGTCCTCAACGACAACGCCTTCGACATCAGCTGGGGCGGCCCGGACTGGGTGGCGCCCTTCGGACTGGCGCTGCCCTTCCTCGGCTTCGGCTGATCGTCGCCGCGGAAGACCCTACTCGTAGTGGAGGCGCGCCTGAAGGAAGTCGATGTAGTCGTCGTAAACGGTGTAGACGATACGGTCGGCTTCCGTGAGCCGCCGCGACCACGTGTTACCGGCCATTCTCCGTAAGCGTTCCGGCCTGGCTATGCCCTCGAACGGTTGCCGGACGACCGCGTTCACGATGTCCAGGAGCCGGAGCGCCGTCTTCCGGTCATTCGCCACCCAGTGGTGAAGGTCCTCAAGAAACCGTCTGTTGAACTGGGCTCGGCGCTCGGCCACGTTGCTGCCCTATTCCTCAAGCCCGAATTCGCGGCGGATTTCCTCGACGGTCATCGCCACGCCGCCTTTTCCCGCGCGTGAATCCTGGAGCGCCCCCAGCAGCCGAAGCCCGTTGGCTGGATTCCCGAGGAGGTAGAGCGTCTCCATCATCCCGCGCAGCTCGTCGGCGGCGATCAACGCCACGTCGTCGCAGCCGTGGCGCTTGATCACGACGACCTCGCAGTTGTTGATCACGCGGTCCAGAAGCTCCTCAAGGTTGGCGCTCGCCTCAGCGGAAGTGGTGGTATCTGTCAGCATGCTCCGGCTCCTGTCGGTTCTACTGTACAGAACGCCGGCCCGCCCCCGCCAGCGGTCAACCCGTTCCGCTCCGGTTTCCTCCGCGGCTCCGCCTCCAGAATGCCCTGCCCGCTAGACCTCGTCCCGCAGGTAGGCCGTGCTCAATGAGTCCGCGTACTCGTTCCAGCGCGAACCGTCGTGCGCCTTCACCCACTGGATGCGGACGTTCTCGCGTTCCTGCTTCAGCTCCCAGGCACGTTGAACCAGGTCGAGGTTCTTCACTTCGCCCTCACGCCGCTTCCAGCCACGCTTCTCCCAATCTTTCGCCCACTTTGTCAGTGTGTTCACCACGAGCATGCTGTCGGAATAGACGTCCGCGTCGGCCGTCGGTGGCAGGAGTTCGAGCCCGGCGATCATCGCCGTCAGCTCCATCCGGTTGTTCGTCGTCTGCGGCTCGGTGCCATGGTGCTGAGCGAGAACCACGCCGTCTTTCACGTAGACCACGCCCCATCCGCCGGTGCCCGGGTTGCCAGCGCAGGAACCGTCGGTAAAGACGCCGTCCCGCGGCCCCGCCGTATAGCGGGCAAGGATTTCCGCCACCGGGAGATTCTGTTCCTTCGTCGCTGATCCGCCCTCCGTGCCGGGCTGGCCCTCTTCAACGACGGCCGTGCGCCGGTTCCGGTTCCAGGGCGATTTCTGGGCGCGCGCGGCCTTCGCCGCCGGACGGCAGGCGATGCAGGTCTGTGGCGTCCAGTTGGCGTAACGGTCGAGCGTGGCCTGTGGGACTTCGAAACGGTCGCCGCAGCGGGTACACATAAAGGCGGGCATGTGGGCAGTGTAGACGATAGACGAGAGACGAGAGCCTCGCGCCTACGGCTCCAGGACCACCTTGCCGAAGTTCGCGTTCGATTCCAGGTAGGTTTGGGCGGCTCCAGCCTCGGCGAGGGGGAAGACGCGGTCCACCACCACCTTCACGCGGCCGCTGGCAAGATGCGGGACGACGCTCTTTTCGAAGGCACGCGTGGCCGCCGCCTTCTCTTCCAGCGGCCGCGCACGGAGGGTCGTGCCGCGGACCTGGAGCCGCTTCATCAACAGCATGGCGAGGTTGGCCTGCGTGCCCGAACCGCTCATCATTCCCACGAGCACCATCCGGCCCTTGAGCGCGAGCGACTTCAGGTTCCGTTCCCAGTAGTCTGCCCCGATGACATCGAGGACGACATCGACGCCGCGTCCGCCCGTCGCCCGCGCGATCTCCTCGGCGAAATCGGCCGTCCGGTAGTTGATCCCGAGGTCGAGCCCGAGCGCCGCCGCTCGAGCGAGCTTGTCCTCGCTACTGGCCGTACCGGCGACGAACGAGGCGCCCATCACCTTCGCGATCTGGATAGCGGCGACGCCTACACCCGAACCGGCGGCGTGGATGAGGACGGATTCGCCGGCCACGAGGTCGCATTGGCGGAGAGCGTCGTGGGCGGTGATGTAGACCTCTGGAACGGCCCCCGCCTCCCGGAAGGAGAGGTTGGCCGGGACCTTCATCGCCTGGCGCTGGTGGACCACCACCTGCTCGGCATAGCCGCCGCCAGCGAGGAGGCCCATCACCCGGTCGCCCGCGGCGAAGCCCTCGACGCGCTCGCCGGTGCGGATCACTTCGCCCGCGAATTCGAGGCCGGGAATCTCGAAGGCGGGCTTCGGGCCGGGCTGGGGGTAGCCGCCCATCCGCTGGAGGACATCGGCCCGGTTCAGGGCCGTCGCCTTGACGCGGACGAGGAGGTCTTCCGGGCCGGGGACGGGGTCCGGGACCTCGCGGTATTCGAGGACTTCGGGGCCGCCGGGGCGGGCGATAACGATTGCTTTCATGGAGGGGCAGTGTAGAGGAAAGTTGGGACGGACTCTGAACTCCGTTAGGCGGCACCGGCGTCAGAGGTTCCGGTAGACTGTCGACGGCATCGCCGCAAGAACCAGGGTCAGGGAATGATCCGCAACCCGACGATGATCTGCGAACGACCGGCACATGTCGATGAGCGAGTGGAGTTCGGGCACTGGGAGGGTGCTCGACTGACTTCCACGACCTCGAGTCTGGCCGGGTGATCGAGGTGCAGCACTCGCTCAACCAGCGACCACGCCGAACCCTCGGCTTTCGAACCCCAGCGGAGGTGTTTCCAACCCCAATCGCTCGGTAACATCTCCGCGCACTCGGCCG
>JANMTH010000529.1:0-2241 GCA_031390305.1 Thermoflexaceae bacterium | reverse complement strand
CGGCCGGGGACGGCAGCAGCACGCGATGGGCGTCTTCGACGGGATCGCGCCCGAGGTGCGGGACCGGCTGCGGCTGATGGGCCGCCAGCTCGTCGATCTCTTCGCCCGCTATATCGCCTCGGATACGAAGGGTGAGCGGTTCGCCGAGGACGCCCGCGTGATCGGCCACGAATACGGGCGGACGCTGGTCGCGGCGAACGTCGGCCTGACCGCCGCCGTGGGTACCTTCAACAGCATGCGGCGCTCGCTGGAGGAGACGGCCGCCCAGATAGCGACGGAGGCGGGCCTGACGACGGAGGACGCGGTGGAGGCGCTGGAGCAGGTGCTGCAGCTGGCGGACACGGTGCTGGAGGGGATGGCGGAGGTGTACGAGGGGAAGCGGTAGGGGTTGCGCTCCGCGATGTCAGTAAGGTGGTCCATACGCAAGCGCGGTGGAGTTAACGGGGCTTTGGATCGGGCACGTCGAGACCTCGACAGATCTTGCGTGCGAGGATGTCCGGGATCTCCTGGTGCCGTGGTATTGGCTGATAGCCCTTCGTGACGGGATTTATCCAGATGCTGTGTCCGCTGCCCTCGCGCGCGAGCTGGCATCCGTGCTCCCGGAGGTGGCGAACCAGGTCTCCTCGTTTCACCCGGCGACGACAACGACACCCGGGCGGGCGTCCGGCGGTGCCTTCTGGGCTGCCTCCTCGCGCAGGTAGTCGAAGATAAGGGCAATCGACGCGCCGAGACTCTCGATCGCCTCAGATTCCGTTCGTCCCTGGCCATTCCCCTCGGGGATCTCCGGCGAGAAGGCGACGAACCAATCACCGTCGCGAATCACGTAGGCGGAGAACTCGTTGCGCACGTCGATATCGTAGCAAACAAGCTGCCATCGGGCCGCGCCGCATCCGCCACTCGCCGGTGGTTCCATCCTCCGTCACTCGCTAGAGTTCGCCACAACCCCCACCAGGAGACGCGCCATGCTGACCGCCGCCGACGAGTACCTCATCCACCAGACGCCCCACACCTTCGATACCGTGGGGACGAGCGACCGGAACTTCTACGACCGCTACTTCTTCAACGGCTACCGCCGGGATGGCGGCGTCTACTTCGCTGTGGCGATGGGGACGTACGCGAACATGGGGATCATGGACGCGGCCTTCAGCGTCGTGGTGAACGGCAAGCAGCGCTTCATCCGGGCTTCGCGCCTGCTGGACCGCGACCGGATGAACACGAAGGTCGGGCCGATCAGCGTCCAGGTCATCGAGCCGCTGAAGAAGGTTCGCCTGAAGGTGGCGAAGAACGAGTGGGGCGTGACCGCCGATCTGCTGATGGAGGTCCGCTCGCTGCCTTCGGAAGAGCCGCACTTCTTCCGGCGCGACGAAAATAACGCCGTCGTGATGGACTACACGCGCTTCACCCAGCACTGCACCTGGAGCGGCAAGTTGACCGTCGATGGCCAGACATTCGACCTTTCGCAGGACACCTGGTGGGGTTCGCGGGACCACTCCTGGGGCGTCCGCACGGTCGGCGGGCGGGACCCGCGGGGCGCGCCGGCGACAGAAGCGCCGCAGTTCTTCTGGAACTGGGCGCCGCTGAACTTCGAGAACCTCTGCACACTTTATACGGTCTCGGAGGCCGCAGATGGTACGCGATGGCACCAGTCGGGCGTCATCCTTACGCCCTACCCGGACGCGACCCAGGAGGAAGCGGACGTCGATCACGCCCTGACGTTCAAGAAGGGCACGCGCCACCTCAGCGCGGCGACGGTGACCCTGAAGCCGGCGAAGGGGAAGGAGCTGAACATCGAGTTCAAACCGCTCTACAACTTCCTGATGCGGGGGATTGGCTATGGCGAGCCGCGGTGGGGCCACGGCATGTGGGTAGGCCCAGACGAAGTGACGGGCGGCGAGTACGACCTGGCGAAGGAAGACCCGATGGCCCATCTCCACGTGCAGGTGGTCTCGGAGGTGACGGCCGGCCGCGAGAAGGGCATCGGCGTCTTCGAGATCATCGTGATGGGGCCGCACGCGAAGTATGGGTTTGAGTAGTAGCCGGTGCAACTTAACTCGAGAGAAGGTGGCCCGGCGGCGGCCCTCACCCCCCGGCCCCCTCTCCCGACTCCTGCGTCGCGGGCGAGGGGGAGCCCACGACTGTGAACGTGACCCACGAAGCCAGGTCGGGGGCACTATCCGGCACGTCGAGACGTTGCGGAAGTAGCTACTGACTACTGTCGCTGCTCAGTGAAAACGTCAGAGC
>JANMTH010000523.1:0-10344 GCA_031390305.1 Thermoflexaceae bacterium | reverse complement strand
ATGCGAGCCCGGCGTCGAAGGTGACCCGTACACTTCGTGCGCTACACGTCGAGGTTCTTCACCTGGGAGGCGTGAGCGGTGATGAAGCGGCGGCGGGGCGCAACGTCGTCGCCCATCAGCTCGTAGAAGATCGTGTCAGCTTCGGCCGCGTCGTCCACCATCACCTGGAGGAGCATTCGGGTGTCGGGCCGCATCGTCGTCTCCCAGAGCTGGTCAGCGTTCATTTCGCCAAGGCCCTTGAAGCGCTGGACGTGGACGTTGGTCTTCTTCGTCTTGCGGTATTCGTCGAGCGCGGCCTCGTTCCAGAGGTAACGGATGTCCTTGCCCTGTTGCGCGCGGTAAAGCGGCGGCTGGGCGATGTAGAGGTAGCCCCCGGCGATCAGCTCGGGCATGTTACGGAAGAAGAAGGTGAGCAGGAGCGTGCGAATGTGAGCGCCATCGACATCGGCGTCGGTCATGATGATGACCTTGTGGTAGCGCAGGCGGCCGACATCGAAGGTCTCGCGGATGCCGGTGCCGAGCGCGGAGATCATGAGGCGGATCGCCTCGTGGGCGAGCATCTTATCGGGGCGGGCTTTTTCGACGTTGAGGATCTTGCCGAAGAGGGGGAGGATGGCCTGGAACTTCCGGTCCCGGCCCTGCTTGGCCGAACCACCGGCGCTGTCGCCTTCGACGATGAAGAGCTCGCCCTCCTCGGGGTCGCGTGTCGAGCAGTCGGCCAGCTTGCCCGGCAGCGAGCCGCTTTCGAGCGCGCTCTTACGCTGGACGAGGTCACGCGCTTTGCGGGCCGCTTCGCGGGCGCGGAAGGCGGTGATGCACTTCTCCACGATCCGGCGGCCATCCGATGGGTTCTCTTCGAGATGCTGGGAAAGCGCTTCTGTGAGGGAGCTCTGGACCTGGGCGGCTACTTCGGGGTTGCCCAGGCGGGTCTTCGTCTGGCCTTCGAACTGGGGCTCGGGGAGCTTGACGGAGACGACGGCGACGAGGCCTTCGCGGGAGTCCTCACCGGTGAGGTTGGGGTCGTTATCCTTGAGGATCTTGGCGCTGCGGGCGTATTTGTTCAGGACGGTCGTGAGGGCCGTGCGAAAGCCTGTCAGATGCGAGCCGCCGTCGATCGTGTTGATCGAGTTGGCGAAGGTGAAGACCGATTCGTTGAAGCCGTCGTTGTATTGGATAGCGCACTCGATGATATTGCCATCGACTTCGCGCTCGACGTAGATCGGGTCGAAGTTGAGCGCCTCACGGCCGTGGTTGAGGTGGCGGACGAAGCTCTTGATGCCGCCTTCGAAGTAGTAGTTGGTCTCGCGGCCATCGCGCTCATCGAAGAGCCGGAACCAGACGCCCTTCGTGAGGTAGGCGTACTGGCGGAGGCGTTCGGCCTCGATTTTGAAGTCAAAATCGACGCTTTCGAAGATCGTCGCGTCTGGCTTGAAACCGACGGTGGTGCCACTGGGGCGGCCGGCGGGAGCGGGGGAAGGGGTGAGTTCGTCCTGGGGAGCGCCGCGGGCGTAGTGCTGGCGATAGACTTTGCCGGCGTGGTGCTCGCCCTGGGCCTCGGCGCTGGGCACGACTTCCACCCAGAGTTCTTCGGAGAGGGCGTTGACGACGCTGGCGCCGACGCCGTGAAGGCCGCCGGAGACCTTGTAGCCGCCACCGCCGAACTTGCCGCCGGCGTGAAGGACGGTGAGGACGGTTTCGACCGCGGTCTTGCCAGTCTGGCGCTGGATATCGACGGGGATGCCACGGCCGTTGTCGGAGACGGTGCACCAGCCATCGGCGCGGATAATGGTCTCGATGAAGTCGCAATAGCCGGCCATGGCCTCATCGACGGCGTTGTCGACGAGTTCTTTGATGAGGTGGTGGAGGCCGGATTTATCGGTGGTGCCGATATACATGCCGGGGCGGCGGCGGACAGCCTCCAGCCCTTCGAGCACCTGTATGTTGTCGGCGGTGTACGAAGAGGGGTTAACGGCGGGAGCAGTCATAGAGCGATTACAGCCTCGGCGCGCGCCCGTCGAAGACGGTGTGAGAATCGCGCGATTGCCTTAACAGTTTAGCACCCGCGGGGCCCTCCCGGCGAGCTTTTGAGTTCGGGATGAGGGTCCTGGAGCGCGGATTCCGGGTTCAGACCGCTCATCGGATGGATGGAAGACCGCGGTGTTCGTGGCGAGCGGATGATCGATTCTGGTAGGCTGGTGGGGAGGCCATACGATGTCGACAGAGACGAAGCACCCGGCGTTGCAGTACATGGAAGAGCTCCGCGCGGAACGGATTGCTCGGCGGCTGGAAGCGCTTGACCGCCTGAAGGAACATCACCGAGCCATCCTCGTGAGGCGCGGAGGCGAGCCGATCGACGTTGATGCCGTATTGGACGAAATGAGAGGGCGGACCGATGGCGACGAAGCTCCTTGATACATCGTTCTGGAGCCACGCGCTCATCCCAAGCCAACGAACGGAAGAGGCAACGGCGGCCCTGCACGACCTGATCCTCGATGACGACGAAATCCTCGTTACGCCGCCGGTGATGGTCGAATTCCATTCGCTCCTGCGGAAGTTGACACTTCGAGGCACGATGACCTCAGCAGACGCGACAACCGCTCTTGCGACATGGCGGCATACCAACCTCGGGTTGAATGGCAGTCGGGCGCAGCCGTTGAAGGCTTCGAACTCGCGGTTCGCCTGGGCCAATCCGATACCTTCGACGCCACCGGGTATGTGATTGCGCAGCGCTACGGCGCGGAGTTCTGGGTATCGGATGTTCGCTTCGCCAACGCGGCGGCGGCTGCTGGCCTCACGGGGATCCGGGTGATCGCGTGATCTTCGGTCCCTGAGCCTTGCACGCCCTGCCCGGCGGCGTATCCTTCGCGGCACCAACCCACAACGGAGGAGCGTCAGGATGAGCGAAGCGAATAAAGCCACGAGTGCGCGGATTTTCAAGGAAGGGTGGCCCGGCCCGAATACGAGCCTCCTGCGAGAGCTGGCCGCGGCGGACATGGTGGACCACGGCGCGATGGACGGAATGCCGCCAGGCATTGATGGCTACATCGGGACGCTGGAGTTCTTCAACGGCGTCTTTTCGGGCTGGACTGTCGATATCCACCACCAGGTGGCCGAAGGGGATCTCGTCGCCACGCGCCTGACCCTCGGTTCGAAGCACACGGGCGACGGCATGGGCATGCCGGCGACGGGGAAGCCAGTCGTGCTCGAGATGATGCTTCTCCAGCGCTTTGGCGGCGGAAAACTGGTGGAGGAGTGGCTGAACATGGATTCCGGTTCGATGATGCAGCAGATCACGGGCTAGCTGAGATCGATCGACTGGCAACTGGCTACCGCCTACGGCCTACTGGAAGAGCGAGCCCACCGATTGGCCGGTATGAATCCGGCTGATGGCGTCACCGAACTGCGGCGCGATGGGGATGACGGTCATGTTCGGCAGACGCTTGTCGGCGCTCAGCGGCACGGAATCCGTGAAGACGATCTCGCGAGCGTCGAGCGATTTCAGGCGCTCGACGGCGGGCCCGTTGAGGATCGGGTGGTAGCAGCTGATGATCAGCTCGCGGGCGCCGCTTTGGCGGAGGGCGTGGGCGGCGGCGACGATCGTCCCGGCTGTGCTGATCTCGTCATCAAGGATGAGGCAGTTACGGCCTTCGACTTCACCGATGACGTGCATCGCTTCGGCCGTTTCGGAGTTACCGATGCGCCGCTTATCGATGATCGCGAGGGGGAGTTCGAGGCGGACGGCGAGGTCGCGGGCGCGCTTTTCGCCGCCGACATCGGTGGCGACCACGGTGTAGTCGCGGAGGTTCTGCCGGGCGAAGTAGTGGCTGACCGGGTAGAGGGCGTTCAACTCATCGAGCGGGATGTTGAAGAAGCCCTGGATCTGGCCGGCGTGGAGGTTCATCGTGAGGACGCGGTCAGCTCCGGCCGTCTCGATCATGTTGGCGACGAGGCGAGCCGTGATCGGGACGCGGGGCTGGTCCTTCTTGTCGCTTCGCCCGTAGGCGTAATAGGGGATGACGGCGGTGATGCGGCCGGCCGAGGCGCGCCGTGCCGCGTCGATCATGATCAGCAGTTCCATGATCGAGGTGTTGACGGGTGAGACGAAGGGCTGCACGAGGTAGACATCGCGCTGGCGGATGTTCTCCTGGAACTGGACGAAGATATTCTCGTTCGAAAACTCGAAGTCGTCGACTTTGCCGAGCTCGCGACCGATGTGGCTGGCGATCGCTGTCGCAAGTTCCGGATGTGCCCGGCCGGTGAACACCGCAAGGTCGTTGTACACGCGAAAACTGACCTCCGCCTCTGGCTTCGAGCAGTACGTAAAGGCGAATTCGGACGATAGCACGGACGGCCGCTACGGATCAGCCTGACCAGCGCGCTTCCTAGTACCAGCGCTCCGGCCGGAGGATAAGGAGGACCATCCGCTCGTGGCCACCTTTCTCGGCGATCGCCTTCGCGCGTTCCTCTCCGCGGTAGAAGGAGTGAAGGGCGAGGCGCTCTTCGTAGGTTACCTGGCCGGCGTCCACCACCGGCCCCTCGGCGGTGAGGTGGGCGAAGTCGCCATCACGGTCGTCTACGCAGAGGGTGGCGCGACCCGTGCGCTCGATGTTGCGGTGTTTGGCGCTGCCCCGGTCCGTGATGATGCGGAACGCGCCATCGGCAAAGCGATACCAGACGGGGACGGCGTGGGCGCGGCCGTGGGCATCCACCGTGGCGAGAACGGCCGTGCGGGGGAGGGCGAGGAAGGCGGTACGTGCGGCGGAATCCATACCCGGCATGGTCGTCCGGACGGTTGTGTGAAGTGCGTCACGCAAGGGTATTGACAGCGGGCGTAGAGTGCGTTCATTCCAACCGGGAGTAAAGGTGCTACGCATGTCCACGGCAACCATCGACCCCGCGATCATCGAACAGAAGGCCGGAATGGCCTTCGGCTACCTCACCGGGGCGATCGTCTCTGGGATGATCTACCTTGGCGACAAGATGGGCCTGTACACGGCCATGGTTGGCGCGGGCCCCGTGACGAGCGAGGAGCTGGCGGCGAAGACGGGGCTGAACGAGCGCTGGCTGCGGGAGTGGCTGCGCGGCCAGGGCGCCGCTGGGATGCTGGAGATACGCGGCGGCGAGCGCTTCGAACTCACGCCCGAACTCGCGCTCTGCCTGGCGGACGATAACACTCCGGCCTCCGTGGTCGGCATCTTCGGCGAACTACCGGGGCTGATGCAGCTCCTGCCGAAGCTTCCCCGGGCCTTCAAGTCGGGCATGGGCTACACCTATGAAGACGGCGGCGAGGCGGTGGCGGGAGGTACCGAGCGGATGCTTGGGCCGTGGAACCGTTCGGCCCTGATCACGGACGCGATCCCGAAGCTGGATGGTGTCCTCGCGAAGCTGGAGGCCGGGGCGCGCGTGGCCGATATCGGCTGTGGCGCGGCCGTCGCGACCACGGCGATGGCGAAGGCGTTCCCGAAGTCGGAGTTTCACGGCTACGACAATTCGGCGACTGCCCTGGCCCATGCGGAGGCGAACAAGGAGAAGCTCGGCGTGAAGAACGTCCACTTCCACAACCCGGATAACGGGGATGGCCTGCCGGCGGCGGCGACCTACGACTTCATGACCTTCCTGGACGTGCTCCACGACATGGCGCGGCCGGACCTCGTCCTGGCGGCGGCGCGCAAAGCGATGAAGGCGGATGGCCAGGCCTTCATCGTCGATGTGAACTGTTCGGAATCGTACGAAGAGAACCTGAAGAACCCGCTGGCGCCGATGCTCTGGGGCATATCCGTGATGCTCTGCATGTCCTCGTCGAGCTCGACGCCGGATGGGATGAAGCTGGGGACAGTGGGCCTGCCGGAGCCGAAGATGCGTGAGCTGGTGCTCGCTTCGGGCTTCAGCAGCCTGAAACCGGTGCCGGGGTTGGAGCACCCGTTCAACGCCTATTACACGGCGCTGCCGTAGGGCAGACGGGTTGGACGCAGAGGATCAGAGGGTGGTTGGTGGCGGTGCCGCTGTCGGCCAGCGCCGCTACGGCATCTCCGATTCGTTCACGAGCAGAGGGATGTGTTCGCCCCGGCGAAGGACGACGGCGCGGAAGTGGCGGAAGTCCCACGTGAAGGCCTTCGCCCTTCGGGCATCTGTCATCGCCATCACTACCGCGTCCGGGAGGTCGAGGCCGATGTCACCGTAGCGTTCGAGGAGGTCCAGCGCGGCTTCCAGTTCGGCGTCGGTCGGCGCCTCCAGACGGAAGTCCCCGCGGAGGAGCGAACGGCCGAGGTTGGACGCCGCCGTGGCGTGGCCCCTGCCACGGAGCAAGAGATCGACCTCGGTATAGATGGGCCACGGAACGATGATCTCCGAACGGTGGCGCTCGAGTCGCTCGACCGCCAGTCGGTGCAAGGCACCCTCTCTTCGATTCATCGCGGAGAAGAGCGGCCCGCTATCGCTGATGATCACGGGCGTTCAACTGCTCTCTCAGCAGCTCCTCCGCGCGAAGTGAGAGGTCCTCGATATCATCGATGGAACCGTACCAGTCGGGCCGGGGCCGCCCCTGCGTGGCTCGCTCCGCAATCAACGCCGAGAGCGAGAGCCTCCGCCTGGCGGCCTCTTCCCGCAGCGCTCGCATGAGTGGCGCGGGTAGCGAAATGGTCGTGCGTTCGACAGTCATACTACCCAGTATGAAGATTGCCAATGAAGACAGCAAGACGCAGCCCAGGTTGTCCAGACCCGCGCCAGTTCGTAAGGTTAACCTCGACAACTGAAGAGCCAGAGACCGCAGGTCCCTATGCGAACCGCCGCGAGGTGGGGGGATAAGCCGAAAGGCGCCTGCCGAGGCAGCGATACCCACGGGCGCCACCACGGCGGGTCGTGTCTTGTGTCCCTGCCCCGGCGGCAGGGATTTTCGTTTCTCCGGGCTTGGACGAACCGCGCCGGCGCCTTGCCGGGCACAGGACCGGAGGACCGCCTATGCCGACCCCACGAAAGGTCGCGATGCTGCACGAGATCAAGGACGGGATGGCCCGTGCCGTGGTCGCTATCAGCGCTGACTATCGTGGCCTCACCGTCGCCCAGCTCACCGACCTCCGCCGCGCCCTGCGCCCGGCGAATGTTGAAGTGAAGATCGTCAAGAACACCCTGGCGGCGATGGCCGCCGAACAGGCCGGCCGGCCAGAGATGGCCCAACTGCTGGATGGCCCGACCGCGCTGGCGTTCGGCTATGGGGACCCGGTGGCGCCGGTAAAGGCGCTGATGGAGCACCTTCGCACGCGCCGCATGCAGATCAACATCCACGGCGGCTGGCTCGAAGGCAAGGTGCTGGACCGCGCCGAGGTGGAGAGTCTCGCGACCCTTCCCTCGCGCGAACAGCTGGTGGCCAACGTTGTGGGCACGCTCCAGGGGCCGCTCTACAACTTCGCCGGGCTGCTCCAGGCGAGCATCCGCAACTTCGCCGGTCTGGTGGATTCGCGCGCCCGGCAACTCGAAGAGCAGGGCGCGGCCTGAGCCGCGCACCGCACCATTACGCACCGAACAGAGGAGAACTGAAGACACATGAGTAAGATTGACGACGCCCTGGCCCTTATCGAAGGCATGACCCTGCTCGAGCTCCGCGACCTGAACAAGGCGATCGAGGAGAAGTTCGGGATCACCGCCGCCGCGCCGATGATGATGGCGGCCCCAGCCGCCGGGGCAGCGGCCGCCGAACCCGAGGAAGAGAAGACGGAGTTCAACGTTGTCCTGAAGAGCTTCGGCGACAACAAGATCAACGTCATCAAGGCAGTCCGTGAAGTAGTCAGCGGGCTCGGCCTGAAGGAAGCCAAGGACCTCGTGGAGGCCGCCCCCACCAAGGTGAAGGAAGGCATCACGAAGGACGAGGCGGAGAGCATCAAGGCGAAGCTGACGGAAGCGGGCGCGACCGTCGAAATCGAGTAACTCGACCGACATCAGCACTACCGGAGCGAAGGGGCTGGCGTCATGCCGGCCCCTTCGCCGCGCCCCGAACCAGCGGCCAGGCGCTGTTTGGTTGACGGCGCATCGTCGAGGCTCGATCCTCCGGTGACTTCGCCCCGCCGGATGGCCGGGGGCACACGCCGAGGGAGGCCCAGATGGCCAACGACCGCTACCCACGCAACGTGAAGCTGAAGGACGGCAGCAACGTCACGCTGAGGCTGATGACGCCGGAAGACGGCGCCGCGATCCGCGCCTTCGCCGCCAAACTGGCGCCGGATGACCTGCTCTTTCTGCGCATCGATATCACGAGCGAGGCGGGCGTGGAGGAGTGGATTGCCAACCTGAAAAAGGGGAACAACCTCTCCATCCTCGCTTTCGACGGCGCCGAACTGGCTGGCTACGCTTCGGTGAACCGGAACTCGGCCGGCTGGACGCGGCGGGTCGGCGAGATCCGGATCAACATCGCCCCGGAACGGCGCGGGAGCGGGCTCGGCGGAATTCTCACGGCCGAGGTGTTCGACCTCGGCCGGGCCGCGGGCCTGCGCAAGCTCACCGCCCAGATGACGCCCGACCAGGCGGGGGCGCGGGCTGTCTTCGAACACCTCGGCTTCCAGCCCGAAGCGTTGCTGGCCGATTGGGTGGAGGACCGCAACGGCCGGACGCGCGACCTGCTCGTGATGTCGTACGACCTGGACGGTTTCACCGACCGGATCGACGAGCCGCTAAAGGGGTAGCACCGGGCGACCGGGACGCAGAGACGCAAAGACGCAGAGGATCGGACCGAGAGAGCGTTGGCTCGGTTCATTCCATCTGGCTCTCCCGCTCTGGGCCTCTGCGCCGAACCCGCGTCCGGCGCCGCTGATCAGTCGCGGGCGAGGAGCGGCGTGACGGCGCGGGGGGCCATGCCGAAGCCGCCGGGCGGGCCGTAGTAGACGTCGTCGAAGAGCGCCGCCAGGCCCGCCGCCGCACCGACCGTCTTTCGCACGTTCAGCTCTACACGCACCGACTTCGCATCGGACGGCACCGTGCTTGAGACCGACGTCACCGTCCAGGCGTCGAGCGCGGTCACCTCCGTGCCGAAGCTGGTGACGATCCCGCTGGCGTGTGGGCAGCCCGGCTGCGAGAACCACATAACGGCGACCATTGCGCTGCCCGTCCTCGCCTGGCCCGCCGGGATGAAGGCCCTGGCGGCGGCCTGGAAGGGATCACCGGCGGTCACGCTGATGCAGGTGATGATCGCGGCGTTCGTGGTGAATTGCTGTTCCTGGATGTTGGTGACCCTCACCGAGCCGGAGGCCGGGTCGTTGAACGGGTCGGCCGCGTCCCACACGAATGTGGCGGCGTGGGCCCCCGGCGAGACAGACTGGCTGGTCACCCAGCCATCGACGTTCGTATTGAAGTGGAAGTTGACCACCTGGTTGGCCGCGAGCGCCGAAAGCGCCCACAACGTCGCCATTCCGGCGGCTCCCAGCACCGCTAACCGTGCCCCACGCCCGATCGACATCGCGTCGCTCCTTCTCCGTTGCACAGAGGAGAATACGCATATACACCCGGATACTCAACGCCCGCGCCAGAACCCCGATGGTCGGAGATAGGCGTGCCAGTGCCGGGTTGCGCGTCTGGCCGGCCGCGGCGCACCGTCGATCCTATGCCCGTTCAACGTCCGCTGCGGTTCCTCCGTCCCTACCAGGCCGATACGCTGCTTGCCCTGGCGAAAGGCTTCGCCCTGCGCCCGGGGGCGACCTTTACGGTGCTTTTTCCGCGTCAGGCGGGGAAGAACGAGGTCGCGGCATCGCTCGTTGGTTCGCTGCTGAGCCAGAATTACTCGGCCGGGGGCTCGGTGATCGTCTGCGCGCCAACGTTCAGCCCGCAGGCCGAGATCAGCATCAACAGGGCGCGGAAGGCGATGGAGACGCTCCAGCGAATCCTCCCGGCGGAGCGGCAGCCGCGGCTTTCGGGCGCGACGATCACCCTCGGCGAAGCGACCGCGACGTTCCTCAGCGCCTCGCCCGAGGCGCACGTCGCTGGCCACACAGCCTCGCTGGCGTTGATCGCGGACGAGGCGCAGGAGATCGACGCGGACTGGTTCAATCGCCAGTTCCGGCCGATGGCGGCATCGACGGCGGCGCCGACGGTCTTCTTTGGAACGCCATGGAACGGTGAGAGCATGCTCGACCTCGCCGTCGCGGCGAACCGGTTGGCCGACGCGCGGGACCCTCGCTTCCCACCGCGCCACCTGGAGGTGCCCTGGACCGAGGTAGCCCACTGCATCCCCGTCTATGGTGATTACATCCGGGCGGAGCGGGACCGCCTGGGCGCGAACCACCCGCTCTTCCTCACGCAGTACGAACTGGTGCCGGTCACGGAGGCGGGGCGTCTCTTCGCCACGGAGGATCTCGACCTCCT
>JANMTH010000384.1:0-3021 GCA_031390305.1 Thermoflexaceae bacterium | reverse complement strand
GCTTCACGCCCGCGACACCCGTTCGTGAGCTGACCGAGGAGCAGGCGAACGCCATCCTCTACGGCACGGGCGATAAGATCTTGCCACTGCGCTTCACCAACCAGTACGGGCGCACCCAGGTCTATGACTCGAAGTTCGAAGGCGTCGTGAACAACCTCGAACGGCGATACAAGGAGACCGACTCGGACTACGTTCGCACGGAGATCGAGAAGTACATGGCCTCGATCCCGTGTGCGGTGTGCAAGGGCAGGCGCCTTCGGCCCGAATCCCTCGGGGTGAAGATCGACGGCAAGTCGGTGACGGATGTGACGGGGCTGAGCATCGTCAAGGCGCGGGAATGGGCGCTGGGGCTGGCTGGCGCGGCGACGCCCCTTACGGAGCGCGAACAGACGATCGCCCACCAGATCATGAAGGAGATCGGCGGCCGCCTCGAGTTCCTGGTCGATGTTGGGCTCGACTACCTGACGCTGGACCGCGTGTCCGGGACGCTTTCGGGCGGCGAATCACAGCGCATCCGCCTGGCAACGCAGATCGGATCGGCCCTGATGGGTGTGCTCTACATCTGCGACGAGCCATCGATCGGCCTCCATCCGATCGACGGCGACCGGCTGATCCGCACCCTCGAACGGCTCCGGGAACTCGGGAACACGGTCCTCATCGTCGAACACGACGAGGCGATGATGGAGGCGGCGGACTGGATCATCGATATGGGCCCGGGCGCGGGGGTGCACGGCGGCTACGTCGTGGCCGAGGGCACTATCGACGCGATCAAGGCGAGCGAGGCGAGCATCACCGGCGCCTATCTCTCAGGACGCCGCGAGATCCCCCTCCCGAAGGTACGACGGCCCGGCAACGGCAAGGTGCTGGCGATCCGGAACGCGCGCGAGAACAACCTCCGCGGCCTGGATATCGAAGTGCCGCTGGGCAAGTTCGTGGCGGTCACGGGCGTTTCTGGTTCCGGGAAGTCTTCGCTGATCACGGAGATCCTGGTGAAGCGGGCGAACCAGGTGCTGATGAGGGCCCGGCAGCGCCCGGGACTCCACGACGCCGTCGAAGGGCTGGAGCACCTGGACAAGATCGTGGACATCGACCAGTCGCCCATCGGCCGGACGCCGCGTTCGAACCCGGCGACCTACACCGGCGCATTCGGCATCATTCGCGACCTCTTCGCCTCCGTCCCCGAATCGAAGGCGCGCGGCTACAAGGCCGGGCGGTTCAGTTTCAACGTGAAGGGCGGGCGCTGCGAAGAGTGTTCGGGCGACGGCTACAAGGTGGTCGAGATGCAGTTCCTGCCGGACGTGACCGTCCCCTGCGAGGTCTGCCACGGCAAGCGCTACAACCGCGAGGCGCTCGAGATCCTCTTCCGCGGCAAGAGCATCGCCGAAGTCCTGGATATGACCGTCTCGGAGGCGGCGGAGTTTTTCGAACGCTTCCCGCGTGTGAAGCGGATCATCGACACTCTGGAGGCGACGGGCCTCGGCTACGTCCACCTCGGGCAGCCGGCGACGACCCTCTCCGGTGGCGAGGCGCAGCGGATCAAGCTCGCGAGCGAACTCTCCCGGCGTTCCACCGGTCGCACGCTGTACATCCTCGACGAGCCGACGACAGGGCTGAGCTTCCAGGACGTGGCGCACCTGCTCGCTGTCCTCAATCGCCTGGCCGACGCGGGCAACACGGTCATCGTGATCGAACACCACCTCGACGTGATCAAGACGGCTGACTACCTGATCGACCTCGGCCCGCTGGGCGGCGACCGTGGGGGCGAACTGGTGGCGGTGGGGACGCCGGAGGAGGTGGCGGCGATACCGGAGAGCTACACCGGCCAGTACCTTCGGCCGATCCTCGAACGCGCGGGCGCCATCGCCCCGGCAAGCGATGGGGCGGCGCTGCGAGCCGCGACGGCGAGGGCGCGGGTACGGCGCGATGGCGTCTCCGGCCCGGACGAACGCGTGCCGGCCGCGCCGAAGTCCCGTCGCAACGGGCGAACGGCCGCCGCCGACCATCCGGTGGCGGCCGAGACGGAGATGGCCGAGCCGGCGCCGTTCGCCGCCGCACGCCGCGCCGCCGCAACGATCGCGACGCGGATCGAACGGGAGTCCGCCTCGCAGGAGCCGCGTCCGATGACCAAGGCGGCGGAGAAACGCGCCCGCCAGGCCGCCCACCCCCGCAAGGAGACGGACAGCGAGCGCGGCCTGCGGGAGCGGCGGGAGCTGGGGCCGTGAGCATCGCTGTGCCGCGGGACGACGCCGCGCCAGCAGCGGGCAGATGGTAGTTCGGCGGAAGCCCGCGTCCGTGTTCGTGAAGGACCTCGTCGAGTAGCATCTCCCGACTACCCCACACACTACCGGAGATTCGCTCATGCCCGAACAGCCCATCCTCCACGAGCGCACCGACGGCGTCCTCGTCGCCACGCTGAACCGCCCCGAGCGGATGAACACGCTCTCGCCTGAGCTGATCACCGGACTGGCGGAGACGCTGGAGTTGGCCTCCCACGACGACGACGTCCGCTGCCTGGTCATCACCGGCAGCGGCCGGGCCTGGTGCGCTGGCGCCGAGATCGGGGCGAACCGCGGTGGCGTCGAGCCATCGCGCCACGAGCGGATGCAGCGCAGCGGTTCAGAGGCCACGATCGAGGCGTTCGCGCGCTGCGATGTCCCGATCATCGCTGCCCTGAACGGCGTGGCGGTCGGTGGCGGCTTTGGGCTGGCGTTGTGCTGCGACGTGCGGATCGCGGCGGAGTCAGCCCGCATCGGCTCGATTTTCGCGCGGAGGGGGCTGGCGACGGACTTCGGCGTGGCCTACTGGCTCCCGCGGATCGTGGGCGCGGCTCGCGCCTTCGACATCCTCTACGACGGCCAGCCTTACGGTGCGCAGGAGGCGTTGACGCTGGGGCTGGTCAACCGCGTCGTGCCGGACGCCACGCTGATGGAGGAGACGCTGGCCTATGCGAAGAAGATCGCGGCCGGGGCACCGATGGCTATGACGGCGACCCGCCGGCTGGTGATGGCTTCGCTCGATGGC
>JANMTH010000380.1:0-2027 GCA_031390305.1 Thermoflexaceae bacterium | reverse complement strand
CACGCCCTGGATGAAGCGCGCGACCGGACTGGCCGGGTCGAAGCCCGCGGCCTCACCGCTGGTCGAAGGGTCGTCAGTCATCCGGGCCTCCAGGTGGATTCGCCCGGGCTCCCGGCCCCGCGCCACGCCACCATGGTACCGGTTCGTCGAAACGCGGGCGCGCCCATGCCGAATCGCAACTTCACGTATATGGGGTTCCGGGCGCGACGGGGTGGAGCGATGATGGCGGAATGGCAGACCAGCAGCCCCGGCTTACCCCCCGCCAGCGCGAGGTGCTCGAACAGCTCGCCCGTGGCCGCACCAACCCGGAGATCGCGGCCGCACTCGGCATCGGCTTCGAGACGGTGAAGATGCACGTGAGCGATGTCCTCGCCGAACTCCACGTTTCCAGCCGCGAAGAGGCGGCCGACTGGTGGCGGCGCTCGAGACGGCCGGCCGCGCGGATGCGGGCACTGATCCCCGCGGCCGCTGCCCTCCGCTGGGCGGCCGGCGGCGTTCTGGCGACCGGCGCAACGGCCGGGGTTGCCCTGTTCGTGGTGGCCGCGAGCGGCGACGGCGGGCCCGTTTCGCCGGCCGACCAAGCCACCTCCGCAACGCCGACCTCATCCGCGGCCGAACCCACGCCCACCTCGATCGCGCAGCCTCCCCCCTCCCAGCCCACGAATCAGGTGGACGTGGGCTGGGAGGCGGCGGCCGCCGCACTCCGTGTCCGGCTGTTGGACTTCCGGGCGGACGCGCTCCACACCGAGGTCACGCTGGAGATCGAGGGCTCCATGCGTGAAACCGGCGACGCGCAGGTGTACGTGACCGACTCGGCCGGCCAACGCCAGCGGCTGCAGGGCGCAGCGGACCGCGACGCGAACGGCGCTCGAACCGGTACGTACTCAGGGTTCACGCTCTCCCTCGAGGCTGGCACGGTGCTCATTGAGGTCTCCCCGGTGCGGGACTACGTCATCCCGGCGCTCGCGGCGGCGGACCCACTGCCGGTCTGGGCCCGATTCGAGTTTCCCTGGCAGGGGTACACGGACGCAGCCCGACTGGTTCCGCTGCCTGCGGATGCGTCTCGCCCCATCGGCCGAGCGACCGCGTCACTCGAACAGATCATCGTGACTTCGACGACAGTCCGGATCGACTGGAAGGTCGAGAACGGCGAACTGCTGAAGGGAAACCCGACCCTCTGGGTGGAGACCGCGGCCTTCCTGCCCGATGGGACGCCCATCTACGGCCCGGGCGGCGGCGGCGGAACGCTTTGGACGGTGTCAACGATGAAGGGCTACTGGATGTTCCCGGCGGCGGCCGAGCAGGTGATTTTCGTTCTTGTCGGGGTCCCCTACCCGGTCTGCCCGCAGCCGACGCCTGCAGCGGGAAGGTCGGAGACCTGCGACCTGTCGGACTGGAGGCCCATGCCTTCAAATCTGGAGGACATCCGCAAAGGCGAGTTCGAGTTCACCGAGTTCCAGGTCGATCTCCGTTAGGCGTGACCCTCCCTCGTACCGCCTGTGGCTTCGCCCCAATGCCCCGTGACCTCGAAGCCCTCCGTGCCGCCCTTCGCGCCTACCTGCCCTGGGGAGCGGAGATCACCGGTATCCGCCAGATGACCTGGGGGCTTTCCAACGGCACCTACTTCCTCGAAGGGGCGGAGCGCCGCCTCAGCCGGATGGACATCGGCGACTGACCCGCCAGTGATCAGCCAGGCCGAACGGCACGTAGGTAGCTGTACGGCGTGGAACGCCCGCCCGCTCGTCAGCGGCGGCTTCCGGCGCCGAAAACAGTCCGCCAGGGAGCGTCACGTGCTAAATCGGTCCGGGCAACGGGTGTGGCTGGTCGTCGCCCTCCTCATGGCGGCGGCGCTCCTGGGCGCGTTGCTCCAGCCCGCGGGAAGCGCGCTCGCCCATCCCCTGGGCAACTTCACGATCAATCGCTACGCCCGCGTCGAACTCTACCGCGACACGATCCGGATTCACTATGCGCTCGACTTCGCCGAGATCCCTACGATCCAGCTCGCCGCCGAAATTGACACCGATAGC